>JAYEOJ010000543.1:3441-8804 GCA_034722835.1 Bacteroidota bacterium
GGTGGAGTTCAGTTCGTTTACGATATAGAGGGATAAGCCATCCGGATGAAAGGCCAGGTGGCGGGGACCTGAACCCGGGGGCAGGCTGAAATAGGCTTGGGCAGGATTGGGTGTGAGGATTCCGCTTTCCTTATCAAAGGCATAGATCATCACCCTGTCGGTTCCAAGGTCGGGGACCAGCAGGAAGTTTTGCCCCGGATCCAGCATCACCTGGTGGGCATGTGGCCCTTCCTGGCGCCTTTCTATGAGTCCTGATCCCTCACCAATCACCACGCTGCTGGCAGGTGCAATCTCTCCATTCTCATTCACTGGCAGAGCTGTGGCATGTCCGCTTCCATAGTTAGCTGCGAAGATATAATCACCCGCTTTGCTGCAATGGATGTGGCAAATACCGGATCCCTGGCTGGATTGACTGTTGATCAGTTTCAGGACCTGTGTGCCGGGTTCAACGTTAAAGGAGCTTACCGTGGAGTGCAGGGTTTGCTGGCTCCAGCGTTCCTGATTAATGGAAAAGAGGTATTTCTGTTCAGGTGAAAAGTCCAGGTAGGAGCCTCCCTGGACCCCCGAAAATGAGTCCACTACCTCAAAGGCCTTCAGATCAGGTTCGAGTTCACAAAGATAGATGGAGTGGGAAAGATCCCCATTGGATGATCCTACATAAAATTTCATGGTATGGGCAGGTTCTGTGCTTTCTGTACAACTGATGAGTGTGATAAAGGCAAGTGCTGCAAGGCAAGTTTTCATGGATAAGTGATTTTTTTTCATAGCTCTAACTTACGTATTTTTTTCCCAGGTATTTTCTATTTCTTCCAGTCTCTTCCCTTTGGTTTCAGGCACCATCCTGATCACAAACCAGGCAGCAATAAATCCCATCAGTCCGTAGATCCAGTAAGAAAATCCATGGCTGAATAAGTTGGTCAGGATGGAGCTTTCGTTCATCATGGGAAAGGTCCAGGAGACAATCAGGTTTGCGATCCACATGGAAGCTACGGCAATGGACATGGCGCCTTTGATGCTGTTGGGAAAGATCTCCGCCAGCAGCACCCAGGTAACCGGTCCCCAGCTCATGGCAAAGGCAGCAGTGTAGGTGAGCATAAAGATCAGGGAGACCATACCGATTTTCCCGAAGAAAAATGAAGCGCCCAATGCAAGCATACTAAGTCCCATGGCCACCGCACCAATTACCATCAGGGGCTTTCTTCCGAAGCGGTCCACCGTAAAAATGGCCACCACTGTAAACGTGAGGTTCACCAGCCCGACCACAATGGTTTGCAAAAGTGATGAGTCGTTCCCCGCACCCATGCTCCTGAAAATATCCCCGGCATAGTAGAGCACCACATTGATGCCCACAAACTGTTGGAACACCGACAGCAGAATGCCCACCACAATGACCAGGGTTCCGAAGGAGAGCCAGGGAACGCGTTTCTCCTTAAGCGACGCTTTTATATCGGAGAGGACCTCATCTGCACTGGCGGGATTGATTTTTTTCAGAAGCTGATGAGCCCTGTTCTCCTGTTTTTTAAGCACCATGAACCGGGGTGATTCAGGAACAAAAAAGAGCAGGATCAGGAAGAGGGTGGCCGGAATGGTCTCTGATCCAAACATCCAGCGCCATCCGGTGGCATTGATCCATGCGGACTCCTGGCCCCGGGCGATGAAGTAGTTGACAAAGTAGACCACCACCATGCCAAAAATAATGGCAAACTGGTTCCAGCTTACCAGTTTGCCACGTATGTTTGCAGGCGCAATCTCAGCGATATACATGGGCGAGAGCATGGAAGCCAGCCCTACACCAATCCCCCCGGTAATCCGGTAAAAGATAAAGGAGCTGATGGTGGAAAGTCCCATGAAATTCAGCTGTTCAGGCATGGCCGATCCCAGGGCTGAAATCAGGAATAGAATGGCAGCAAGGATCAGTCCCCGCTTCCTACCCATGCTCTGGCCTATATATCCTCCCAGGGAAGCTCCGATAATACATCCCACCAGGGCGCTGGAGATGGTAAAGCCTTTAATGGAGTTGGCCAGTGATTCGGTGAGGATATTCTCCCCCCTGAGGAAGAAGAGGTAGAAAACTACCATTCCTGCAAGCCACAGGCACCCGCTCCATAATGCACCTTTGCTTTTCCCGAACAGCTTGATGATAAAGCTGGTAATAAATGCAAAAATTACAGCTAAACAGATGCTTACAATGCCCTTGAACTGTACGATGGTGGCCGAGGCCAGCAACGGATCTGCTTCCAGCGGCGTGATAAAAAACTGCCTCAGGGCATCGGTGGCACCATTAATCACTGCGGTATCGTATCCGAACAGCAGTCCCCCCAGGGTCGCCACCAGGGTTAATGCATAAATAACAGGGGGTATGGAGCGGGAGCGGGTGACTTTACTCATTCTATCTATTTGATATACTGGTTGATGATGGATTCGTACAGTTCCTGCTTGCCGGAGATCTGTTCTGGTTCTCCCTTGGCTTTGGCCAGGGCGCTCAGCTCTTCCAGGCTGAGTTCTCCTTTTTCAAACCTGGCTCCATTGCCGCTGTCAAAGGATGCATAACGATCTGTTCTCATCTTTTTAAAGGCCGATTTTTCCAGCATTTCGAGGGTGGTCTCAAAGGCCCTGGCAAAAACATCCATCCCCGTGATATGAGCAATAAAGATATCCTCCATATCGGTACTGTTTCGCCGGGTCTTGGCATCGAAATTGATCCCGCCCGAGGTAAATCCACCGGCTTCTACTATGGGAAGCATGGCTTCCACCAGTTCGTAGAGGTTTACCGGGAACTGATCGGTATCCCATCCGTTCTGGTAATCCCCCCGATTGGCATCGATGGAGCAGAAGAGCCCGTTATCCACGGCCACCTGCAGCTCATGCTGGAAGGTGTGTCCGGCCAGGGTGGCATGGTTCACCTCGATATTCATTTTAAAATCACCGGCCAGGCCATATTTCTGAAGGAAACCGATCACCGTGGCCGTATCGAAATCATACTGGTGTTTGGTGGGCTCCATGGGCTTGGGCTCAATCAGGAAGGGACCTGTGAATCCCTTGCCGCGGGCATAGTCCCTGGCCATATGGAGGAATTTGGCCAGGTGCTCCTGTTCACGTTTCATATCTGTGTTCAACAGGGACATATAGCCTTCCCGGCCGCCCCAGAAGACATAGTTTTCACCGCCCAGTGCAATGGTGGCATCCAGGGCATTTTTTACCTGGGTGGCCACCCAGGGGAGCACATTGAAATCGGGATTGGTAGCTGCCCCGTTCATGTAGCGCGGATTGGAGAATACATTGGCCGTCCCCCACAGGAGCTTCACCCCGGAATCGGACTGCTTCTGCCCGGCGTACTCCACCATGGTCTGCATGTTATACTCATACTCCTTCACAGAGCTTCCCTCCGAAACCACATCAATGTCATGGAAACAGTAGTAGGGGACTCCAATCTTGGTAAAGAATTCGAAAGCCGCATCCATCTTGTTTCTGGCGCGTTCAATGTCATTGCTGCCATGGGCCCATGGGAACAGCTGGGTGCCCGGTCCGAATGGATCCTCTCCGGTTCCGCAGAAGGTGTGCCAGTAGGCCACAGCAAAACGCATATGCTCTTTCATGGATTTTCCGGCAAGCATCTTGTTTTCATCATAGAATTTAAAGGCCAGCGGATTATCAGATTCCCTGCCTTCGAATTTGATTCTCCCGATACCCGGGAAATACTCTTTCTTACCTAATAAGTAGTCCATTTTATTCTGTTTTATCGTTTTTATAAATAAGAAACTAAGATGTGATGTATTTGTTAAGGACAGCTTCCCATTGACTGTATGATTCCCTGTATTTTTCCGTCTCTTTGTTTGTGGGTTCTACAACCATTCTTCTGTTCAGGTTCTCAAAGGCTTCTTCAAATGAGCCGAATATGCCTGATCCGATACCGGCCCCATTGGCCGCTCCTATGGAACCGTCCGTATCGTATAGTTCGATGGTGGCACCTGAGATTTCTGCCAGGGTTTCTCTGAAAATCTTACTCAGGAACATATTGGCCCATCCAGCCCTTATTACCGTGGGATGGATCCCGATCTCTTTCAGAATATTCATCCCATAATGCATGGAGAATGCCACCCCTTCCTGGGCAGCGCGCACCAGGTGGGCGCTGGTGTGAATATTGAAATTAATGTTTTTAAGCATGGCTCCCACATCCTTATTGCCCAGCATTCTTTCTGCCCCGTTTCCAAAGGGTAAGACAAGTAAGCCGTCCGATCCCACCGGAGCCTCCAGGGCCAGGTCATTGAGGGCCGGGTAGTTCATCTCTCTCTGGGCGAGATTTTGTTTCATCCAGGAGTACTGGATACCGGTTCCGTTAATGCAGAGCAGTACTCCCAGCCGGTTGAGTTCCGGACTGTGGTTCACATGTGCAAAGGTATTGACCCGGCTGCGCGGATCATATTTTACCTCATCGCTTACCCCGTAGACAACCCCCGATGTTCCGGCAGTAGCAGCGATTTCCCCCGGATTCAGCACATTCAGGGAGAAGGCATTGTTGGGCTGGTCACCTGCACGGTAGGCAATCCGGATTCCCGGTACCAGTCCAAGCTCCTCGGCCGAAGCCGCGGAAAGGCGTCCCTGCTCCGAAAAGGTGGGGACAATATCAGGAACCAGGTACTGGTGGATTCCGTAATACTCCAGCAGGAAGTCTGCCAGCGAATTCTCCTGGAAATCCCACATGATTCCTTCGGACAATCCGGAAATGGTGGTAGTTATCTCCCCGGTCAGTTTCATGGCAATGTAGTCGCCCGGCAACATGAATTTGTATGCCTTTTCGTAAATCTCCGGCTCATTCATAATGACCCAGCTCAGTTTGGAAGCGGTAAAGTTTCCCGGTGAGTTCAGCAGGTGAGAAAGACACTGCTCCTGGCCAATTTTTTCCATGGCATGGTCCCCGTGGGAGACTGCCCGGGAGTCGCACCAGATAATGGAGGACCGAAGCAACTGATAATCCTTGTCCACCAGCACCAGTCCGTGCATCTGGTAAGCAATACCGATGGATTTAATGGAGGAAGGATCAATTTCGGCGGACTGCATGACATCATTGGTGGCGAGCATCAGGTTGCTCCACCACTGATTGGGATCCTGCTCGGCCCATCCGGACCTGGGAGCTTCAATCTTCATCTCTTTTCTCGGGTAGAAGGCTGAGGCAATGCAGCGGCCCGATTCAGCATTGATCAGACTTGCTTTTACCGAAGAACTTCCGACGTCGTATCCAAGTAAGTACATGTGGTTAAGTTAGTAAGTTAGTATGTTAATGAGTTAATAGTCATGTGTTTAGATATTGAATCCCAGGGATTCTTTTTTTGTGTTCTTCATAAATCTTCCTGTCAAAACGATAA
>JAYEOJ010000544.1:0-2105 GCA_034722835.1 Bacteroidota bacterium
GATCCTGTCTGAAACAGACTGGCGGGGGGGGATGTTTGATGTGCTTCCGGGAAATGCCAGGACCAATATGAAGGGGGGTGCGATCGGGTATTTCACGGCTGCCGATGTGCTTCGGGACACCATCGACGTTGATTCAACTGTAATCAGAGCCTTGCGAATTCAAAGGTAGGAAAGCCTTTTACTCCCTCGTCATTGTAGAAATCAACAAAGCGGAATTTGTAAAAATAACCATTCCTGTCCCTGATCACAAAATTCATGTCCGGGACAATTGTATACACTCCTGCATCAAAATTATAATACTTCCAGTCGTAGCCGATCACATCGGCCCGGGTGGTAAATTCCAGGTTGATAACATCATCCCTGTCCATCTCCATGAAATCATGAATGCTATCCCGGGCCGCTGCGACACCATTGGGATTGAGCAGAACGCCCACCACCAGGTAGGGATAATCCTCCCCTTCGTCGGTAACCAGCATGGTGGTGTACCTGGTGAATAGCAGGCTCCACTGGTCGGGCAGGGGTGCGATGTCCACCATCCCTTCATCAAAGGAGAAGTAAACCTGGTCCATGGCGGGATCCCTTGGGATCCTTACGCTTGTATCCCCGCTGTTATCCGGATTTGCATAGCGCAGCAGGAAATCCTCTCCAAGCATATCAAGCTGTATCTTTTTTTGACCCAGGGGATTTGCATTAACATCGCTGCCCCTGTCTACCAGGTACACATAGCGGTTCGACCAGGTGGAATCGTCCGATATTTCGAACCATTCGGCCATCGCTGTGCTATCGGGATTGCCATCCGATTTATCAAATTTCATTTCCAGATCATCCATAGTAAGCTCTTCACTGAACAAGGTGTCCATGGAGTTGCCGGCCAGCATAAACTGAGCCGAGTTGAGACGGATGATCCATCCTCCTGTGGAACTTTCAAAGCTCAGGTCCCAGTCATTGATCGAGGAACTGGAGGCCTCCTCGTTTTCACTCAGGTCAAAGTAGACCTGATTCTCATAGAGGGAGCCCAGACCTGCCTGTCCTTCTTCCAGGTCTCCCTGTTCATGAGGCGGGATCATATCCTCCTCCTTAAAACAGGATTGCAGGGAGAGAAGGAGTAAGAATATAGGGAAGAGACAACGCATCCGGATTATGATCAGTTTTTTGTGAAATTATAGTTTATGCCCAGGAAGAATGTTCTTCCCCAACCCACCAGGGAGGAGGCTCCATCGCCGCCACCGTGTCCTGAGCTTCCGCTGGTTCCAAGTAGCTGGGTGTTGTTCAGTATATTTTTCACCCCTGTACTCAGGCGTATCTGTTGTTTGTAGAGCCGGATGGCCAGGTTGAGGTCCAGGTTATGAAAAGCTTCCAGGTAATACAGTGCAATCTCCTCATCAGAAACGTAGGTATGCACCGGGTACTCCCCGGTATATTTGTAGAAGAGATTGGCTGTAGCCTTGCTCCTGAAAAACTTCAAACTGAGGTTGGCAATGGCGGATGGGGAATAGACAAATTCATCGGATTGATAGTAGGAATCTTTTCTTCCAATATAGGAGAATCCAGCGTCCACTGAAAGATACTTCATTGGATAAGATTCCAGGGAGATATCACCTCCCACAGATTCGAAGTGGTCCGTATTGGCATTTTTATAATGAAGGGGATTATCAGGATCCACCTGGATCAGTGATATCCGGTCCTGGATAATGTTGTAAAAAGCTTTTACCTTGATTTTCAGGGGTGCCGATTTAATAGAAGTATTATTGCTGAGCGCCATGTTAAAATTATGCGATGTTTCGGCCTGCAGATCTTCATTTCCCTCGATCTGGTGATTGGAATCGTAGAACTGCAGGTAGAGTTCCTTCAGGGAGGGAGCCCTGAATCCACTGGCATAGGACGCCCTGAGAATGGTCTTATTATGTTCCCATTTAATATTCAGGGATGGAGTGAGCGGAGATTCGTACTCGGTATTGTATGAGCCCCTCAGGGCGGGTTGAAAAGTAAAATATTCAGTAATGTGCCATTGTAAGCTGGCGAAGAAGGCATAATCGCCAATCATCTCTTCCCCGTTTTGCATGCGTTTCCCTTTCCCGAATTCTGTGTTAATATCAAAACCCAGC
>JAYEOJ010000545.1:0-2100 GCA_034722835.1 Bacteroidota bacterium
AAACGGATTCGCTGGATAGATGTAAAAGAGCAATTAACCGGCTATCTCTTTATTTCCCCATCCTTCTTAATCATTACAATATTCGGCTTCTTCCCAATCGGATATGCAATCTATATGAGCACCTTTCGCTGGCGGGTTGTGAAAGGCGATTTTATCGGTTTAGGCAATTATGAAAAAGCCCTCGGGGACTGGATCGGTGCGCTTACCTTCGTAATTGGAATGGCTTTGTTGTTCTTTGCCTACCTGGTATGGAACAGCGGTATGAAATCCCAAAGCACCCGCGGCATGGTTCTCAAGCTCCTTGCCGCTTTTTTATTAATCGCGGCCGGATTGGCGATCCCCATGGGCTGGAACCGCATGATGGCAAGCGGAGATCCGAGATTTCTGAATTCACTACCCATAACACTCTTCTACGCCCTGGGAACCGTACCTGCCGAACTTGCCCTGGCGATGGTGCTGGCTTACATACTCTTCCAAAAGATTCGCGGGCAGGAGTCTTTCCGTATGCTTTACTTCCTACCGTACATCACCCCGGTTGTGGCAGCTGCAGTCGTTTTTCGCTCCATTTTCAGCCCGCGCGAATCTGCTATGGCAAACACCTTCCTCTCCTGGTTCGGGATTCCAGCTCAGAAGTGGCTTTTTGAGGCACGTCCGATGACAGAGATTCTTTTCGGCATTAAGCTGGAAGGGTTTTTAGCCGGACCCAGTATGGCCCTGGTCTCGATCATCTTCTTCGGTATATGGACATACGTGGGCTACAACACAGTGATCTTTCTGGCTGGTTTGGGATCCATACCTGGTGATCTCTATGAAGCGGCTGAAATTGACGGCGGAGGGAAATGGCATCTTTTCCGGCACATCACACTACCCTTGTTGTCCCCCGTAACCTTCTACCTGGCGTTGATCGCCTTTATCGGCACATTTAAAGCCTTCAACCATATCTATGTCATGCGTGTCCCTTCTGCACTAGGTACAGTAAACACAGCCAGTGTGACGATATTTGACACATTTTACAAAGCCAACCAGTACGGCTATGCGGCATCGCAGGCGATTCTGCTCTTTATCATAATATTGACGTTGACACTGGTACAGAACAAGGTCTTTGGGGAGAAGGTGTTCTATGGCTGATGCTGCTCAAACCATGGAAAAAGTCTCCGTGAAAGAGTCGCAACCTTTCACTTTTAAGATAAATTCAGGCAGGCTAATCTTATATCTCATCTTGATCCTGGGAGCAATTGTTGCCATCCTACCTTTCTTCTGGATGGTCTCCACATCTTTGATGACGCTTGGGGAAACCATTAACCGCCAGTGGCTGCCCAAGGTTCCCCAATTCGAGAATTATTCTGAAGCCTGGACGGAAGCTAATTTCGCCAAGTATTTCATGAACAGCGTGATCATCACCTTTGTCACCATTGCCGGCTTGCTTACCACCTCCATCCTGTCAGGTTACGCTTTCGGAAGGATCAAGTTCTTCGGCAAGAATGTGCTATTCGCCCTGTTGCTCGCCACGATGATGATCCCCGAATCGGTCACCATGATCCCGAACTTCTTGATGATCCGGGGAGACATCCTCCCCCTGCCGGGCGGTTCCTGGCTAAACACTCTACCGGCATTAACCGTACCTTTCATAGCCAACGCTTTCAGTATCTTCCTGCTGCGCCAGTTTTTCATGAAGATACCGGACGAATTATGGGACGCTGCTCGCATGGATGGCGCCGGACACTTTCGTTTCCTGATTCAGATCTGTTTACCCATCAGCAAAGCCCCCATTCTCACCGTATTGATCTTCGCCTTTATCGGTTCCTGGAACGCTTTCCTGTGGCCGCTGCTGGTGACCACTAGAGCCGTCTGGCGTCCAATAATGGTCGGTTTATGGACCTTCGTCACAGAAGCAGGTCCGGAGACAAACCTTTTAATGGCAGGCGCTGTAATAACCATCATCCCGATTTTGATATTATACTTCCTCACACAGAAGCAATTCACGGAAGGGATTGCTACTACTGGCTTGAAAGGATAATCCCTGAAAAAAATATCTAACTGTTCAATTAGTAACCAAAAAGGAGGCTGCCTAAAAAAAACAATCCCTGACAACCAATCAAC
>JAYEOJ010000546.1:0-2096 GCA_034722835.1 Bacteroidota bacterium
CTTCAGGTGGCTCGATACAGGTGATGGGCAGAGTGCTGTCCAATATAAACTGTCACTTGGACAGTTTAAGGCAACCCTGGATTATACCATAGAAAACCAGGGCAGGGATCCGGTTCTGTTACCCGGGAAGATTGAAAATTTACAGCAGTTTGTCCGGATAGCGAAGCAATCGGACCGGACCATACGCTGGGCAAGGGTGATGGTGGTCGTATTGCTTTTTCTGCTTGTTATGGGGATTCCACGGTTTATAAGAAGCATCGGGTACAAGCGTTTTGCTGCCAGCCTCTATTTTGATGCCGTTTTCAGGCCTATGCTGCTATCCGATCTGAATGCCTGGTACAGTACACAACGGATGGCCGTGGCCTTCCTGGGACTCTACCTGTTTGCATGGGTCGTATGCTCATCGTTTATTTCCTGGAGGATCCCCCTCATCCTTGGTACACTCGGACTGATTCCGGTAATCATGTACACCTTGTTCTCGCATAGCTCCGAAAAACTACCATCCCGCTTCCTTTCATTTATGGCGCCAAAGATGCTGTTACTTATCCCGGTACTGGGGATTGTGGCACTTCGTGGACCCAACTTTTTCTGGCACCGGATATGGGGAATGGAGTTATTCAGGATGTTCTTCTTCTCACTTACGACCCTGTTAATCTTTCACAAGCTTCGTGTGAATATGATACTGATTCGTAAATGGACTCATGGAAGCAGAGGCGGATCGGCTGCCCTGGTCTTTCTGGCATTGGGGATTCAGCTACTGGTGACCGGAACACTATTGTACAGCTTCGGCCCGGAGGAAAGCCTGGCCACACTGAACAGCGAGGTACAGCTTCTTCCCGGAACCCTGATCGGATCCCCTTCTGAACTGCTTAAATGGCTGATGCCTGTTGCCGGAATTTTGTCAGTACTTACCTTTTTATATACTCATACTAACAGGAGAAAGGAGAACAAAAGCATTAAGAGCTGAAAATCCCCATTTTACCCCCCTTCTTTCTTTCCTATTATCCATATGTTTTATAACTTGCGTCCGCATTTTTTAAGCACCTAACTATTCACCATAATAATGTCCCGAATTCGTAACGGAATCTATATCGGTATACCAATGCTGTTAATGGCAGCTATTGTAATCATTGTCTTTATCCCTTTTAACAGGAAACCCTCAGCTGATCAAGAAGTTCTCATATCAACGGTTGAAATTGGCAAAGTAGTAAGGTCCTTCTCTGGTGAAGGCATTGTGGAGCCACAGAGCGAGGTACTGATTCTGAGTCCGGCATCAAGCATCATTAAGGAAATTTTGAAAGAAGTGGGTACACATGTGAATGCAGGTGAACCCATTATTATTCTTGATCCGTCTCCTGTCCAGGTACAGATTGAAAACATCCAGGATCAGCTGGAAGTTAAGCAAAACTCTCTGAAAAAGAATCAGTTAAACGCCAGGAGCAGCAAGGTGGATCTGGATTATAATGTCCAGGTGAAAAACCTCAGGATCGCCTCTTTAAAATCGGAACTGGCCGATCAGGAGCAGTTGCTGGAGGTGGGAGGAATCTCACCGGCAAAATTTGAAAAAACAAAGCAGGAACTGGAGCTTGCCGAACAGGACCTGATCATGTTGAAAGAGAAGAATACCATCAAATTGCAGCAACTGGAAGCGGATGAAGAAGGTCTGAGGCTGCAGATCGATATGCAGGAGAAGGAACTTGCTGTCAAGGAAGAGGCATTGAGTAAAATGATTATCCGGGCTCCGTCTGCAGGGATCATTCTTTCGATTCAGGGCAAGGTTGGGGAGAAAGTGAATAATGACCGCCTGTTGATAGAGATGTCTGACCTGACCAACTTTAAGATAAGAGGAAAGACTGATGATGATTTTTCCGAACAGGTAAAGACCGGGACCAGGGTGTATGTGGCACTGGACAATGAGAAATTGAGTGGAGTTGTGGGGAGTGTAAATCCTGTGATACGCGACCGTAAAATTGAATTTGATGTAAACCTGGTGGAGAGCAACCACTATAAATTAAGGCCCAACCTGAATGTAAGTCTGGATATTGTCAGAGCTGAACGCGATAGCGTGTTGCGGATTAAAAATGGACCTGCCATTG
>JAYEOJ010000547.1:0-2090 GCA_034722835.1 Bacteroidota bacterium
AAACACATCGGTGCTCAACACCACCGTCTTGGGAACGGTAATCAGCACATTGGGGTGCTTGTTGTAAAGCTTGTAATTATGGATCACCGAATTGATAAAGGCCAGTCCGCGCGCCTTCCCGCCGATGGATTCCTCACCGATCCGGGAAAAGGTACGGTAGGAATCATGACTGTTCTTATCAAACTGCGCGATGATGCCCCGGCCCTTGCTGATGCGATAGCTGGAAATCGCCTCATAGAGGTAGCTTCGGATATCCTCCTTCTGGGAGAAATCCTCCTGCCTCACATATTTGAATAGCTGGGCCACCGGAAAGATGGCCCGGGCATTGAGCCACTTGGAAAAGTCATTCCGTGCGGCATGGTAAAGAAGGATCTCATCGGGAATATCCCGGATCAGCTTCTGAAGGGCCTGCAGATCCACTGCGCGGGCAACCTCCTCCCTGTTATCGGGATTGCGAAAAATAAAGGGCCCGAAGGCAAAATTCTGAATAATGAAATTACGCAGTTCCAGGGAGAGTGATTTGGAATATTTATGCATGAATCCCACCCCCATTTTCTCTGCCAGCGGAGCGTTGGATAGATCGGACGACTGCATCAGCGCCGGCAGGTTGGGATCCTCCTTGCGCATCTGCTGGACCAGGTCAATACCCAGTTTTTGCTCGGTGTCGCGGGCATCTCCCTTTTTGAAGCTGACATCGCAGATCACTCCCAGCAGGTTCTCTTTATACTTCTGATAGAGATCCATGGCCTCATCATAGGTCTTGGCCAGCAGGATCTTGGGCCGTCCGCGCATGCGCAGCATCTTCTGGTGCTCATTAAGGGCCTCCTTGACAAAGTTGCGACTTTGCTGCATCACGATTTTATAGAGCTCGGGCAGGTAGGTAGAGGTATAACGGATGGAGTCCTCCACCAGGATGATGCACTGCACGCCCACCTGCTCAATATCGTAAGGCGCATTCATTTTGTCCTCGATCAGCTTAATAATGGCCAGGAGCAGATCGGCGTTTCCCAACCAGCAGAATACGTAGTCGATGGCCGACAGGTCCTCCGCCTGCAGCCTCAGGCTCACCTCCCGGTTAAAGTGGGTCAGCACCACGATGGGGACTTCTTCATACTGCTTCCGGATTCGCTTGGCCAGGATAAAGGGGTCATCTTCTCCCAGATTCAGCATCTCTATGACCAGGTTGATATCCTCCTCCTCCATGATCCGGAATGCCTCAGCTGAACTGGCCGCCTTAACAAATACCGGCGGGTAGCGGAGGTTCAGGGAGACATACTCGTTGAAAATCTGCTCATCAATGCGGCCATCCTCTTACAGCATAAAAAAGTCGTAGTTGGAGCAAATAATCAGAACCCTACGTATACGCCTCTGCATCAGTAAATTGAAGGCCGTGTGACTGAAGTCGATGGTGGGGTGGTAACCAGCGCTACGCTTCGTTCTTGAGTTTGCAGGCATGCTTCAATATAATAGAAATTCTTTTCTTTCCATCCATCATTATACAAACAGGCTCCTTGAAACGGATCTGTTTCACAAATCCGTTCTCCTCGATCACCTTCTGCCCCCTCAGTTCATCCCAGCGGATAAAGGAAGTGGACGAATTGTGCTGAATGCTGAAGTAACCCACATTCATGGAAGTTACGTTGTGGAAGAAGTGGGAACCCAGGGAGGCATCCAGTGGAAACTCATCCAGGCTGGTCTCCACGATCACCCTGGCATTGGAGATCTGCGACCAGTTCACAGGGATCCCGATAAAGGGATCGCGGGTACCCCATCGTCCGGGCCCGATCAGTATGTATTTCCGGTCCTCCTTCACCAGTTTCTGGTTGAACTGTTCAATCTGAGCAGCTATTTCCCGTGTCTTCATCTTATCAAAAAGCTCCGGCTCCACGTAGACCAGGTCGGTGATGTTATCCACCTTCCCATTGCCCATGCTCTTCTCTGCATAGATGATCATTTCTTCGGGATCGATCCCCCCGGTATCAAAGGTATATTCTCCTCCTGTACCCATCATGGGCTTGATCTGCAGGATATGAAAGGAGGGCTTCCCGTTTTCGGCCTTGTCCAGATCCACTGCATATTCCAGCTCCACC
>JAYEOJ010000548.1:0-2077 GCA_034722835.1 Bacteroidota bacterium
TGGATGGCTACAATCTGGTGAAGGCTCCCATCACCGAGCTTTCACGTGATGTGGCCATGCAGAGCGGACTGGACAACAAGGGTGCGGATAAGACACGGAACCAGTTTGTGGCCGGATTGCTCTACTGGTTGTTTAACCGGGACCTTAAGATCGGAGAGGACTTTCTGAAGGATAAGTTCAAGTCAAAACCAGCACTGGTCAAAGCCAATATTGCTGTTTTGCATGAAGGTTATAATTACGCGGAGACCATCGAGGCCCTGTCCACCACCTTCCATGTGGACCCGGTGAAAGGGAAAAAGGGCCTGTTCAGGAACATTACCGGCAATCAGGCCACGGCCTGGGGCTTGCTGGCTGCTGCCGAGAAGGCGGGACTGGAGCTCTTCCTGGGATCCTATCCCATTACCCCGGCCACCGAGATCCTGCAGGAGATTACAAAGCGCAAGCACCTGGGAGCCATTGCTTTTCAGGCCGAAGATGAGATTGCCGGGATCAGTTCAGCCATTGGAGCATCTTTTACCGGAAAGCTGGCCTGTACCAGTACTTCGGGGCCCGGACTGGCCCTGAAGGGGGAAGCCATTGGATTGGCGGTGATGACCGAGTTGCCCCTGGTCATTGTGAATGTGCAGCGGGGCGGACCTTCCACCGGACTGCCTACCAAGACCGAGCAGGCTGATCTGCTGCAGGCACTCTATGGCCGTAGCGGAGAGTCGCCCTGTATTGTGATTGCAGCCTCTTCACCGGCCAACTGTTTCAATTATGCTTTCGAGGCAGCCAGGCTCTCGCTGCAACATATGACCCCGGTGATCCTGCTGACGGATGGCTACCTGGCCAACGGATCGGAGCTCTGGAAAATTCCTTCCATGAAGGACATGCCCAGGATCAAACCCCCTAAGGTAGCGGACAACACAGAAGGGTATCAGCCCTATGAACGTGATCCTGAACGGCTGAATCGCTTCTGGGCCATTCCGGGTCAGCCCGGATTACGTCACAGGATAGGCGGACTGGAAAAGGCCAATGTGACCGGCGAGGTTTCGCACGATCCCATGAATCACCAGGTGATGGTGGAGATGCGCGAGAAGAAGGTACAGAGGGTGGTGAACTTTATTCCCGACCAGGAAGTGATCGGTCCGGTCAAGGCAGATCTGCTGGTGGTGGGCTGGGGTGGAACCTACGGGGCCCTGGTTAGTGCGGTCAACGACCTGCTGGAGGAAGGGAAGAGCGTGGCCCTGGCACAGTTCAATTACATCAATCCGCTCCCTGGTAATACCGCCGAAGTGTTATCCGGCTATAAAAAGATCCTGGTATGCGAGCTGAACCTGGGGCAGTTTGCCTCTCACCTTCGCTCCAAACATCCGCAGTTTGACTACCTGCAGTACAATAAGGTGCAGGGACTGCCACTTTTTATATCCGAATTGAAGGTGAAAATAAACGAAGTTCTGGAATCCATTAAATAGAAACCATGGCACATAATTTTGAACCTGTAGCAATTAGCACGAAAGAGGATTTTAAACTGGACGGACCGGTGAAGTGGTGTGCCGGTTGTGGAGGGCATTCGGTCCTTTCCACCGTTAAGAATGTGCTGCCGGAGACCGGCATTGATAAGGATAAGGTGGTCTTTGTATCAGGGATCGGCTGTTCATCCCGCTTCCCCTATTACATCAATACCTATGGCTTCCATGGCATGCATGGCCGGGCCAATCCAGTTGCATCGGGGATCAAGGTGAGTAATCCCAGCCTGAGCGTATGGATCGTGACCGGCGACGGGGACTCCATGGCCATCGGGGGAAACCACTTTATTCATACGATCAGGCGGAACATTAATGTGAATATCCTCTTATTCAACAATAAGATTTACGGTCTGACCAAGGGGCAGTATTCTCCCACCACTCCCAAGGGGAGTGTGACCAAGACCTCACCCGACGGGACCATTGAGAATGCCTTTAAGCCGGGCGAACTGACCATGGGGGCGCAGGGGACTTTCTTTGCCCGCACGGTGGACAGCGATCCCAGGATGATGAGGAAGGTGTTTAAGGCAGCAGCCGAACACAAGGGGACCAGTGTGGTGGAAATCCTGCTC
>JAYEOJ010000549.1:0-2075 GCA_034722835.1 Bacteroidota bacterium
AATGAACAAGATCATTCGGGCTACCTGGAGGAAAAATGCTGAATGGGGAGAAAGACTTCTGCCGACCGTGTATACCAACGAGGATCTCATTCCCAGGTTCAAGGAGCTGGATGCAGATGTTGAGGAACTGAGGAAAACCGTGAAGGTACATGAGCAACTTCAGATCCTGGCAAACTATTGCAGGGCATTTGAGATTGAGAAAGTTGATATAACTTATGAGCGCGATGAGGTTCTCTCGCCTGATGAAGTACGTGTCGCGCAGTTTTTTGAGACGAATCCTGCTTTCAAAAGTTTCAGGAACCCACATGCCGATCTGACAAAGAAGGGATGTTTTGAAGTGGCGAAGGAGGAGGGCTGGGATGATTTATTGAAGTTGACATCATTTTGCCGGCGTCCGAAGAAAAAGGGTATACCCTGTGGAATGTGCGGTCCGTGCTGCGATGCTGTTAAAGAAGGGATGGGGTTCCGCTTGCCCTTTGTACCCCGGATGAAGGCTAAAATGATTATCCCGTTCAGGAATTACTACAGAAAGAATTATCTGAAACATAACAAAGGGATTTTTAAGATTGCCAAACGAAAACTGGAGCACAAGCTATAGAGCTTCCAATTGTTTTATTTTCATAGACTTATAAACGGTGAATATTTTATTTATTTCCATCGCATGGCCTGCCACGGGTGATCGGAATCTGTATACCGACCTGATGGACGAATTCGTATCACACGGTCATCATGTGCATGTGGTCGGTACCCTGGATAAAAGCAATGGTGAGGATGGAGTTCTGCAGGAGGAGAATGGAATAACTGTACTGCGTGTTCATTCCGGTCAGATCAGAAAGATTGGCTACTTAAAAAAGGCAAGCAGGTTATTGACCCTGGGTGGAAAGTTACGGAAGGCGATACATGAACATTTCAGGGATGAACAATATGATCTCATTTTAGGTCCGACACCTCCGATTACCTTATCGCTCTTATACAGGAAGCTTAAAAAACATTATAAGGCACCTTTCTATCTTTTACTGAAGGATATCTGGCCCCAGGGCTCGGTGGACCTGAAAGTATTCCGGAAGTACAGCGTCCCCTGGCTATTCTTCAGAAGTCACGAAAAGCGTATCTATAAGCTTGCGGATTATATTGGTACCATGTCTCTCGAGGGAGCAAAATACATACTGGCAAAAAACAGATTCCTTCCTGCCGCTAAAGTTGAAGTGAATCCCAATTCCATTCGTCCGGGCAAGGAACTGAGCACCTTACCCGGCCATGAGATCCGGGACAAGTACGGAATACCCAGGGATGCTTGTGTCTTCATATTCAGCGGGAATCTGGGGGTAGGACACGGCCTCCACTTTGTTGCAGACGCCATCGAGGCGCTGGCAAATTACCCTGAGGCATATTTTGTAATAGGCGGATCGGGTACCCAGTACCAGTACCTTGAAAAGAGGCTGGCTGAGCACTCAGCCGGGAATGCCCTGCTTTATAGCTGGCTGCCACGAGAGGATTTCGAACAGCTTCTGGCCACCAGTGATGTGGGACTGATCTTCCTTTACCGCTATACATCTCCGCAGTTCCCGTCCCGCCTGCTTTCTTACCTTGAGTATTCCAAACCTGTACTGTGTGCCGTGAATAAGGAAACCGATATTGGGAGCATTGTGGAGGAGGCCGGCTGCGGAAAGTCGGTTCTTCACGGAGAACATGCTGCTTTTATTGAAGCAGTTAAATTCTTTTCGGAGCACCCGGAAAAGCACAGGATAATGGGGCAGAAAGGGCGTGAGTTATTAATGGATAATTATACCGTAACTCACAGTTATGAGATAATCATGAATCATTTCAGGACATGAGCAAGAAGCTTCGCATACTGATACTGGACCAGGGAAGGCAGGCACTGCCTTTTCTGAAATCATACGCCAGAGCAGGGCATCATACCACCATTGTGTGCAACACAAGATTTACTGAAGGCTATTTTTCCCGGTATTCCGATAAAAGGCTTTTATGGCCCAGCTATGTGAAGGACAGGCCGGCATTTGAGGCAAGACTGCTGGACTACCTTAAGAACACACAGGTAGATGTTACCATCAGTG
>JAYEOJ010000550.1:0-2074 GCA_034722835.1 Bacteroidota bacterium
AGCTTATCATATGCAACCGGGTCGCCAATACCAATATCCCTTGTCCAGCCAGCCAGTTTTGAATCCTCTTCAAATAGCAGGTCGCCACCGGCGTAGGAGGCGAACCTTCCCCTATCCTGGTTGCCTGTGATATATCCCATTAAGTTATGAGAACCATAGTACTTCAGGCTCCGCTGCAGGGCTGTATTCAGCCTTTCAAATGACTCATCAGGACGTATGATGCTTGCCAGTGCTTCATCATAAACATTGAAATCAAATTGTCCGTCGAGCATGCCAGAACAGATATAGCTGCTTATTAGCTCCGGACTCCCATAGGTCTCACCAAGCTGGTATAGATCCCTTTGCTCAGGAATGGCTACTTCTGTCTTAAGCTTGTAAGTTAAGGTCCTCCAAAAGATCTCCGGGATATGCTTGGTAGCATCATGGCGAAACCCATCCAGCTTGTATTCTTTTATCCACCAGACAGCTGAATCGGAAAGCATATTGTAGACGGCAGGCTTGGCCAGGTCCAGGGTTGGCAGGAAGATATCAAACCAGGTCGTCAGGCGGTATTCATCCCACTTTTCAGTATTCAGTGTACCGTCCGGAAGGTACAGGTCAGTCGCCCAATCCGGATGCTGCCGGTAAACAGGATGCTCCTCATGCACATGATTGGCCACAATATCAAGAAGGACATTCAGATTATGTTCATGTGCTACCCTAACCAGTTTATGAAGCTGTCCTGCAGTACCAAAGCGGGGATCGATGCGTGTAAATGA
Organism: Bacteroidota bacterium; assembly: GCA_034722835.1. Lineage (GTDB taxonomy): Bacteria > Bacteroidota > Bacteroidia > Bacteroidales. The sequence goes on from JAYEOJ010000550.1 coordinate 759, forward strand.
TATAGGCCAGTAGCCATGGTAAGCGGAGAATTTGGATGGCGGGTCAGGCCAATACCCATAGGAACCTTCAGGATTAAGGACTACAGGTGAAAGCCATATGGCGTTTATGCCGAGTTCATTGAAATAACCGTCTTTAACCTTTTGAATAACGCCACTGATATCCCCTCCGTGGTAATTGGCCGGTGGAAGGATATCAGGATCATCCACAGGCCGGTCATTGGCAGGATCGCCATTATTGAACCGGTCGACGAATACGTTGTACAGTATCATCCGCTGTTGTTCATTTCTTGACAACAAGGAGGGATCTTTCAGAACCCTGCCATATTCCAGAGGAATAAGGAGTTCATTGGAATAGCCATGTTTGTTGGCAGACCATACCCTGATGAATGATCGCTTTAATTGCGTCGCCTTACCGGGCAATTTAATTTCGATGTCGCCCTCAACTTCACGTACAATAAAACTACATGGAAGCTTAAAATTTTGCCAGAATACGAAATACTGATCTAACTCATTACCTGTTTCAATGTCGATCTCTTCCTCATCTATCTCATCTGTAAACAGCCATGGTGCTTGTTCAGCTCCTGTACCCACTGAAAGTACTGAATTAAAACCTCCCATGTTATTGTTTACTGAATCCGGATTACCAGGATCCAGGGCCTGCTCGCCATTAATCACAAGCAAATACTGATAAGTACCCGGGTTCACTAATATTTCGGCAACCCACATACCATCTATAAGTTCAAATTGGGTACTTCTGGCATTCCACCTATTGAATTCACCCCTGGCCCTGACGCTTCCATGTTGGCTAGATCCCGGGTCATAAATAAGAATTACTTTTTGTTTTTGAGACTTCTTAAGGAGTAAGGAGTATGGAGTATCACCTACCCAGAGATTCATTGTAGAGAGCATAGGTAAATCCTCTGGAGTTTTGATCAGGATCTTATTGGAGGACCTCTGCCAGGAATTTTTTTCAATTGACTGAAAACTAACAGAATCAACCAGTTCATTATCAGGGATAAAATCCGAAATATAGATGATGGTAGTATCAGGATTTAAATTAACCGGCGAAAATAATCCCCTGGCGATTTGTGGATCAGGAACATGATCAAAATGCTGCGTACAGCCAGCCAGGAGAGCCAGTAAGAAAAACCAACAGGTGCTTTTCATATGTTTTATTTTTTTAGTTCGATGATCTCCACACCCATTGCAGGGACTGTTATTATTGTGAGGTCATCTGTTTCTTTGCCAGATATTGCAGAGCGCCCTCGTCTGAACCCATACAAGCATTCCTGGTATCGGGTAGTTTCGAGATTTAT
>JAYEOJ010000551.1:0-2070 GCA_034722835.1 Bacteroidota bacterium
ATGAGGATCCGGTACTCTGGCGCACCCATATCCAGTACCATATGGTGGTCAATGACTGGTATGGCCGAATTGCCTATTACCTCCGGTCCAAAGACGGCATCCACTGGAAGGTGGATCCGGGCGAGGCTTATCTGCCGGGCATTGCCAGGTATGAGGACGGGACGGTGGAGAACTGGTTCAAGTATGAACGCATGAAGGTCCTGCAGGACGAACTGGGCAGGGCCACCCAGGCGCATTTTGCAGTGATAGATACGCTGAAACATGAGGATAAGGGCAAGGACAGGCACAGTTCTAAGCATATCTGCATCCCCCTGACGGTGGGTCGTCAGATTGAGATCCTGAACAGGGAGGTGATCGATTGCTGCATAGACAGCATCCGAATCCTGGTAAAGGCGGAAGAGGACTTCGATCCGCATACGGACATGGATTTTGCTACACTCCGTTTTGGCGCTCCCGAGAAAGTAAATTACGGATATGGAAGCAGGCTGATGGATATGCAGGATTCGGGAAGTGACCTGATCCTGGTCTTTGAAGGGAAGGGGAACGGATTAAGTGAGGATAACTTTGCGGCTAAGTTGCTTGGAAAGGATAATAAAGGCAGCTTGCTTTTTGGCTATGCCAGACTTCCCTGGGTGGACTATCCCGATGCTCCTGCAAGCATTTCAGCGTCCACTCCTGCTGCTTCCACAGGTGAGGCTTATGATACCATCTTTGTGACGGATTTCGGGGCCCTGGCAGATTCCCGTAAGAATGTGACCGGAGTGGTAAAGGCAGCACTGGAGGAAGCCAGAAAGAGGGAGAATCCCCTTTTGTATTTCGGAGAGGGTCGTTATGATTTCTGGCCCCAGTACAGCGAAGAGCGGGTTTACTATGAATCCAATACTTCCGATATCAATCCCAAGCGCCTGGGCATCCTGGCGGAGGATTTTGATAAACTGGTCATTGACGGGGGAGGAGCCGACTTTGTGTTCCATGACCGCATGCAGCCGGTGACTGTAGATCATAGCAGCGGCGTGGTGCTGCGGAATTTCACCATTGACTGGGATATCCCGCTCACTGCCCAGGCAGAGGTCCTGGAGGTGAATGACCAGTCCATGTTACTGAAGATCGACAAAGAGGAATCCCCCTTCGTGATCGAAGATGGGAAGATCCAGTTTGTAGGGGAGGGATGGAAAAGCCCCCTGCGCAGCATTATGGAAATAGAAAGGGAGTCCCGGCTTATTGCACCCCGGACCGGTGATCCTGGTTGTTGTGGCCTTGGATGGGACTGGGCTCATTGGGTGGAGGAATCCCCGGGGCTGCTCAGGATACAGAAACCCTTTGGGGAACAGCGGCCGGATGTGGGAAATTACCTGATCCTGAGGCACAGCATCCGGGATCATGCTGGAATTTTCATATACCACAGTCGCGATACCCGGGTGGAGCATGTGGAGGTCTACCACACAGCCGGGCTGGGAATCCTGTCGCAGTACAGCGAGAATATCTCCATGGAAGGGGTGAAGTTGGTTCCCAATCCAAATAAGAATCGTTACCTGAGCGGTCACGACGATGGCTTTCATTTTTCCAACTGCCGGGGACAGATCTCCGTACAGAATTGTGAATTTGCAGCCCTGATGGACGATCCCATTAACATTCACGGCACAAGCGTACGAGTTGAAGAGATACTGACGGACCGCAAACTTCGATGTAGATTTATGCACCACCAGAGCGCAGGATTGCTTTGGGCCAGGCCGGGTGAGCATATCGGATTTCTGGAAAGCGCTTCCATGCTGACCATGGACCAGGGCATTGTGAAAGAGTTCCGGGTGCTAAACCCGGAGGAATTTGAGATCACTTTTGGAGAGCCGGTCCCCGATGAACTGGCAGTAAATGATGCCCTGGAAAACCTGGACTGGACCCCGGATGCACATATTGCTGACAACCGCTTTATGAGCTGCCGGGCCAGGGGGATCCTGGTTTCCACACCCGGAAAGGTGGTGATCGAAGGCAATCATTTTGAATCCAGCGGCTCGGCCATCCTCATCGCCGGCGATGCCAATAACTGGTATGAAACGGGCGCTGTAAAGGATG
>JAYEOJ010000552.1:0-8646 GCA_034722835.1 Bacteroidota bacterium
CGTAGGAAGGATTGTAAACAACATCCGTAATTCCCTCAATCTGGTACTGCTCAAGTTTCAATTTCTTTAAAATATCTTCCATAATGTTTCAAAATTTAAGATAATGAGTTTGTCTTATTTCAATCTATAAGTAATACAGGGCTTATCCTAAAAACTTTAGCTACACGAATATCTAAAAAAAAAGCGGCAAAATCAAGTTTTGCCGCTTTATATATGTTAAAATGATCGCTTGATCAAACTACCTCAGGTTGGCCTGTGCTGCAGCCAGCCTTGCGATCGGTACACGGAACGGTGAACAGCTCACATAGGTCATACCTACACGGTGGCAAAATTCCACTGAATCGGGATCCCCGCCATGCTCACCACAGATCCCTACTTTGAGATCAGGCTTAACAGAACGTCCTTTGGCAGTACCCATTTCAACCAGTTGTCCAACACCTTCCTGATCCAGTGTCTGGAAAGGATCATTCTTCAGCAATCCTTTCTCAATATAGATAGGCAGGAATTTTCCGGCGTCATCCCTGGAATATCCAAATGCCATCTGGGTCAGGTCATTGGTTCCAAAAGAGAAAAACTCAGCATGTTCGGCCACCAGGTCAGCTGTCATTGCAGCCCTGGGAATTTCAATCATCGTACCCACCAGGAAATCACACTTGGCACCTTTCTCAGCAAACACCTTCTCAGCAGTGGCACGGATGATCTCCTCCTGCATCTTAAACTCTTGCCAGGTACCGATAAGCGGAACCATAATCTCGGGACGTGCATCAACACCCTTCTTGGTCAGGTTTACAGCAGCCTCGATAATGGCCCTTGCCTGCATCTCGGTGATCTCAGGATAGGTATTTCCTAAACGGCATCCACGGTGTCCCAGCATGGGGTTGAATTCGTGGAGGTCCTCAACAAGTGCCTGAATATCTGCAACGGTGATTCCCATTTCCTCAGCCATTACCTTCTGGTTGGCTTCATCGTGAGGAACAAACTCATGCAGGGGTGGATCCAGCAGACGAATGGTCACTCCAAATCCGGCCATGGTTTCAAGGATTCCCTCGAAGTCCTCGCGCTGATAAGGCAGCAGTTTATCCAGCGCCTTGCGGCGATCTTCTTCAGTGGTGGCCAGGATCATCTCCCTCATGGCCTTAATACGCTCACCTTCGAAGAACATATGCTCGGTACGGGTCAGCCCTATACCTTTGGCTCCAAAGTCACGTGCCACCTGTGCATCGTGTGGTGAATCAGCATTTGTGCGGACATCCATTTTGGTGTGCTTTTCAGCAAGATCAAGAATGGCACCGAAGTCACCACTCAGCTCAGGATCGATGGTAGCGATCTGTCCTTCCAGTACATTTCCGGTTGAACCATTCAGAGAGATCCAGTCACCTTCTTTAAATTCCATTCCTGCAGCCTTCATAGTACGGGCTTTGTAATCGATCTTTACACCACCTGCTCCGGATACACAACATTTACCCATTCCGCGGGCTACTACAGCAGCGTGTGATGTCATTCCACCACGAGCAGTAAGAATTCCCTTGGCGATGTTCATTCCTTCCAGGTCCTCAGGAGAGGTTTCAATCCTTACCAGGATCGATTCGGGATACTTGTTGGCTTCGTCAGCAAAAAATACAATCTGTCCGGTTGCAGCGCCAGGTGAAGCGGGAAGTCCCTGTGCAAGAACAGTTCCTTTGGCAAGAGCACCTTTGTCAAATACCGGGTGAAGCAGCTCGTCCAGTTTGGCAGGCTCCTGGCGAAGCAGGGCTGTCTTCTCATCCAGTTTGCCTTCACGAAGCATGTCCATGGCAATCTTTACCATGGCGGCACCGGTACGTTTTCCGTTACGGGTCTGCAGCAACCAGAGTTTGCCTTCCTGAATGGTGAATTCCAGGTCCTGCATATCGGAGAAGTAATCTTCCAGCTTCTGCTCTGTCTCATGCAGTTCGGCATATACTTCGGGCATCACCTCTTCAAGGGATGGGAAATCAGCTGCACGTTCCTCTTCACTTACCTTGGCAAGCTTGGCCCACCTCAGCGAACCCTCTTTGGTAATCTGCCGGGGTGTGCGCACACCTGCAACCACATCTTCTCCCTGTGCATCGAGCAGGTATTCGCCGTTGAAGATATCTTCACCGGTTCCTGCATCACGGGTAAAGGCAACACCTGTACCTGAAGATTGGCCCATGTTTCCATATACCATTGCCTGAACGTTTACAGCAGTACCCCACTCGCCGGGGATCTGATTCAGCTGGCGGTAATAGATAGCCCTTGGAGTTTCCCAGCTATCGAATACGGCCATAACGGCGCCCCAGAGTTGTTCCCATGGATCCACCGGGAAATCATGTCCGGTTTGTTTCTTCACAGCTGCTTTTCCTTTTGTCACGAGTTCCTTCAAATCCTCAACGGTCAGGTCATTGTCATTCTCCACACCACGCGCTTCCTTCACCTCTTCCAGGATAGCCTCAAAGGGATCAATGTCCTCTTTGGACTCGGGTTTCATCCCCAGTACCACATCGCCATACATCTGCACAAAACGACGATAACTGTCCCATGCAAATTTCTCATTACCGGTTTTGGCAATCAGTCCCTCTACAGCATTCTCATTCATACCCAGGTTCAGTACAGTATCCATCATACCTGGCATGGATGCCCTTGCTCCTGAGCGGACAGAAACCAGGCAGGGATTCTCGTTGCTCCCGAACTTGGTTCCCATAATATCTTCGATATTCTTGACAGCGGCTTCAACTTCAGCCTTGATCAGCTCAACAACTTTATCCTGTCCAAGCTGGTTGTATTCGGTACAAACCTCAGTGGTAATGGTAAATCCGGGAGGTACCGGTACGCCAATCAGGTTCATCTCTGCAAGGTTGGCACCTTTTCCACCCAATAAGTTTTTCATGTCGGCTTTACCTTCAGCTTTTCTGTCACCAAAAGTATAAACGCGTTTTACATCTGACATTGGAAATTTTCTTTTAGTTATTAATAATGAGTTATTTATATGAAATAGCTTGAAATTTTAAAGACACAAAGGTACCTAAAAAATAGATAAAACTATTCTAAATAATCTTTCGTGTTGGGTGGTAGCTTTGTCATTTGTTTCTGCAACACCCAACCTTTTTGCTGATATCTTATCTTTAGGTTAGATATGCAATTGAGAATTCAGTAGTTTGGAGAAAATCATCGCGGGTTGCGTACGTGGCAATGTTAAATCTCAAAAAGATTTATATGATAGGTTTGCATCAACAATGTTAAGCCTTTGTTACAGGTATGCAAAAAGCAGACCTGATGCGGAAGATATTTTTCAGGAAGGTTTTTGCAAGGTTTATGAAAATATCCAACAACTAAGAAATCCTGAAGCCGCAGAATGGTGGATGAAAAGGATATTTGTGAATGCTGCCTTAAACTTCTATAAAAAGCAGACAGGATTACGCCTTGTTGATAGTGAGGTTCTATTGGAGAATAGCCTGAGCGAAAATATGAGCGATAATATGATCCTGAATAAAATAAGTACTGATGAGCTTACCCGGACTATTCAAGATCTGCCAAAGAGGATGCGAATGGTGTTTAACATGTTTGTCATTGAAGGTTTTTCTCATCAGGAAATAGCTGATACGCTAGAAATTTCCGTAGGTACATCAAAATCTCATTTACATGATGCAAGAAAGTTATTACAACAGAAATTAAGAAAAATCAGATTATACGGATAGAATGAAAAAATCTTTACCATTTAATCATTTTGATCATCTTGTGAGAGATAGATATAAAGAACACAAAATCCCTCCTGAAAAAGAGTTGTGGGAAAATATCAACTCCAGGGTGAACCAAAAGAAACTGAATAAATATTCTAGAACAATACAACGACTAAAAATTGCTGCCGCAATTCTTGCCCTAGCACTTATCGGATCAGTATCTCTGTATGTATTAAAACCAGATAAACAAGATGATCCTGAAATAGAGTTAGATGAATCCAGTGTAGTTAGCGATACAATACCCGAAAACCCTTCAAATTCAGTACGTGAAGTTGTCTTTTCAGATCAAGAACAAGAAGAACTGGAACTAGTGGAGACTGATAGTTATCCGACCAATGAAGATTCTGCTGAAATTATAGCCAGATAAAAGCACCTAAAAGTCTATCATTACCCAACCATTTTAAACTTTATTGATCTTTAAGGAAGACGTCTGATCACAATTACACAATTTCAATTAATCTCAAATTAAAAAAACAGTATCATGAAAAAGATTATGAATCTTATTTTAGTGTTGATCTTCCTTACAGGATTGGGTTTTTCAAATTCCTTTGGTCAGGAATCACCAACACTTTATGCAGTATCGTTCTATGCTGATAACTGTAGTGCCAGCAAGTCTATTGCCCCGAAAGTAAATAGCTTGCAAGAAAGTCTAAAAGGTAAATCAGTAGAATTTGTGAAATTCGATATGTCCGATGATGAATCCATAAAAAAGACTCGGGATCAAGCGGGAAAGCTTGGACTTAGTGGTCTGGTTGATAGCTATTCGGGTACTGGCTTCGTAGTACTGGCAGATGCAAAAAGCAAAGAGACAAAAGCTGTTCTAAAATCAAGTCAGTCTGTGAATGAGATGCTTGCCACTATTACAAAACATCTCTAAGCTGAAATCATCTGTCTAACAAAACAGGTGTTAGCAGGTTTATACATTGAATATTGAAAATGGGAGGGTGTCAAAAGGGCACCCTTTTTCCTTGGGGTATTTTTTCTTGAAGTGGTTATTGCTTTGCAACAACCGAGCTTGCGGACTCAGGAATCAGGAGCCGAACTGCCTGATAGCCTCTAACATGGCCAGTACATTCTGAAGAGGGACATTGGCCTGCATGTTGTGAACGGTATTGAAAACAAATCCACCTCCGGGAGATAGAATTTCACACTCTTTAAGCACATGAGCTTTTACCTCTTCGGGAGTACCAAAGGGAAGTACCTTTTGAGTGTCCACACCCCCACCCCAGAAGGTAAGCCTGTCTCCATACTTCTCCTTCAGAAGAACAGGGTCCATCCCGGCAGCATTGATCTGCACAGGATTGATAATATCAAAGCCCGAAGCAATAAAACTTTCCATAAAGGGCTCCACTGCCCCGCAACTGTGCTTAAAAGTTTTCCACGACGTATTTGCGTGGATCCAGTTATTGATCTTTTTATAGTAAGGAGCATAGAGTGATTCATAGGTGTCCAGATCGCAGAAGGAGGAGTCCTGGGTCCCAAAATCTGTTCCACATATATAGGCCACATCCACCTGGTCACCGGCTATATCTTTGACCTTAGCCAGATTCAACAGGGCCACATCAGTCTGCTTCTCAAAAATGTAATGAAGATAATCGGGCCTCATGATGGTTGACATATACCAATCTGCCACATCACGAATTCCTTTAGGAGCTTTTAGATTTAGTCCGGGAACAAGAGCTATATCCCCAATGCCTGTCCCACCAAAATTGGCCAGCAGTCCTTTCCCCTTTTGAGCTGCCTCAGGAATGACCCGTTTCCAGTATTCAAGGTCATCAGCGCCTAAGAGGGCAAACTCCTCCACATTATCTTCCGGATTCAGCTTGCTTTCATCCAGAGGTTCCTGGCGGTTGACTGCATCAAAGAAATAGGCAGCTTTAGGCATTTTGGCGCTGGGAGCTGCGGACCCATCCCCCTGAGGATGCATAAGTGTATCCCCATTGCCATCCACTGAAACAGTAAAGGAGCCGGGGACCAGAACCTCCTGACCCCATGGCGTAAGCCACTCCTTCCAATCCTTCATGGGATTGCCGAACATATCTGATGAGGGGGAGATGCCGATTACATCCACCCCCATGGCTTCCTGCAGATCCTCTTCCACCTCGCCCAGCATCTGGTAGGGCTCGTTCACCTGAACCAGCCTCTTCTCCAATCCATAATGCTCCCTCAGCTGCTTCACCAGGCGAACGTGAATTCCGGTGACCGGACTGGCCCCAAAATCGACCACCATGCGGTCGGGTTGCTGATGATTCAAAGTCTTCTGCAGGTTAGCTCTTGAGTTTGTCATAAATGTAGGTCTTTGTTCTTACTGCTTCCTGGTAATGGAGATCAGGTTACGATCACGCAATTCCTGCACCCCTTTCTCCCAGCTTCCGCCTGCGGCCCACATATAATAGGAGAAATAGCTGATGGTCCTTCTTTCAATATGAAGCCAGGGCTGGAATTCTGAATAAAAATGGTGCGAATCCCGGTTTTTATCCGTATTCATCCACATATGCAGGAAGAGCGGCCGGTCCACCGGGAAGGCACCAATAAAAGAAATATCCTCCATGGTGTCATAGCCTGCATTCCAACCTTCCTTCAGACGTATAGCCTCTCCGTACATGGTATCTATCTTCATCCGGAACTCCTTCAGACCTCCCAACTCAGGTGCCACGAAAAGATCTTCAGTCCAGTGTTTTTCGCCCAGCGCAAGAATGGGTTGAGGCCCCAACATATTGGTCTCCGGATAGTTCTGAAAGTCCATGGCGAATCGCACCTCCAGCAGCGAAGAATTGCCATAGAGGGTAAAGGTTTTCTCCATCCTGTTTCCAAAATATTCGTACCACATTGTTACCTGCACATAAGACCCTTCGCTCTTGGTGATTTCCGCATGATATACCTGGTGCGTCTCTAAACTGGCCTGACCCAGGAAATCTTCAAATCCGCCAAATGGGTAGAATCCTCGATCGCGGAAGGGTCTCCTGTCATCAATGGCCTTTTCCGGCCAGGCCTTATAAAATACATTGTCATTACGGCTCTTTACGATATATTCGATCACCCTGGCACCAGTAGTAATCAGGGTAACCTGCACGCTGTCGTTTTCCATCCGGTACTCACTGATCCCGTCGCCGTTCAGATCCACCTCAGTTAGACGGGGCTCTCCCTCTGCCTTTCCAACACCCAGTTGAGAGGTATTCTCGACTCCAAGTGCCATTACTTTCACCTCATAATCACCCGGGGGCAGTTCCAGGTCAAAGACTTGCTCCTGGAAAGATCCGGGTGCAGCCATAAAGGTCTTCGTCTCCTTGTATTTGGGTCGCGTCTTTCCTACCGGGAAGACCTGAAGCTCCACGGGGAAGGAAGCTTGTTGCGTGAAGTTGTGTACCGTTACCGGATAATTCACCTTCGGAGTATGTCCGTATAGCAAGGTCTGCACCGAAATGGCAGTGGGCAGATCCAGCACGGCCATGGTACGTTTTATCTTACCATCCGTATTAAATGCCACTCCCAGGGGATTGGCGTGGGCCATGGCCTCTTTCCCCGGCTGCAATCTGACGTTTACGACCCTGGCACTGTTGACAGGAATATCCAGGGGAACGACCAGTGGATCATCCGTGCCCACCTGATCGGGAAGTGTGACCTCTACATCCCCATACAGTGTCTCATTGGCAAAGTTCCTGACTGTAACCTGCAATGTATTTCCCTTGACTTCGGCCTGCAGATCGATCCTGTCACTGAAATACTCCTCCAGGAACACCCTGTCCAGCAGTAGCATCTGGAGCGGATTCCTGAAAGAAGCCGGTCCAAGCATCAGACCCTTTTCAAGCACGCCGGTGGCACGCCGGTCCAGAATCGCCTTCCACATGGATTCACGGGTAAGCGCCTCTCCTTTCTCCATGAAAAGGACCATGCTATTCAACGCATGTCCTTGCAGGCTTCCGGTATGCAATATAAAGGGGACATCCTCTGCATCGATCTGTTCCTTGTTCCCTTCAATGGCAAGGTAGCCATCATAATCTAATCCTGCTGAATCTGCTTCGTTATCAAATACCTGTCGAAAGACATATCCATTGTGCTCACGGGCAAAGTTTATCGTAATTTCCTTCGTAAATAATTGTTGTACCTGCAACTCGCTGAAATCGTCGCATCCATATATGGGGAAGTGGCCCACATCGGTCACCACCTTTGAACCAAGCTCATCCATCCAGCCTGACAGGTCCTCCTTCAGCATAAAATCCATATATCCGTCAAAAACAAACCAGCTGCTTCCTTCATTCAGCCCTGTTCCGATTACTTCCAGGGGGTGACCCTTGGTACAGGTCACACTATTCTGTAATGTCTTGGCACCGAACCAACCCTTATGGAAGTCGTATTTAGCCACAAGCCCAAGAGCAGACTCAATAAGCTCTTTCACAGATTGACGGGTTTCTGTATCGGCACTGCTCACAGCATAGAGGGTATGCCCATCCTTTTCTACCATAAACAGATCCACCCTTTGCAGGTCGGAAGCCCCGTATTGATAGCTTCCCAACAACAGCGGCCATTCCCAGTCTTCTGGTAGGAAGGCTGCCACCTTCTCCCCTGCTTCCGTTCCGGGGTCCAGGTAAGCCAGCACGTCCCCCTGGGAAAGTGCATCCTTCAATGCATCCAACTCGGGCAAATCCATTGTAGTTTGCTGACCCAACAGCAGCCCACTCATAAAGCCTTCCTCCATCAGCAAACCGGGCAGACCCAGGTCGTCGGCAATATCGACCTTGCTTTGCAGAAAGCTCTTTTCCACCTGGGTGCTTGACATCTTAAACAGGTTCCCGTAGCGGTGCCATTCATCATAATTGTTCTGCCAGTGATTGGTGTACCCGTTGAACTGAACCTCACTTTTTACCGCCTGTTGACCCTGGGCCAGCGGGATAAAGCATAATACAAGTAG
>JAYEOJ010000553.1:0-8643 GCA_034722835.1 Bacteroidota bacterium
CTTTCAGGAGCCCCGCTCCTGGAGTATTTACTTAGCGAACCAAGTATCTTTTCGCGATCCTCTTTTTCCATGGCCGAGAGGCTGATTTTGGGATATTGGGCCTCTTTGCCCCTGAAGTTCTGAGCCAGGATCAGCCAGTGCTGTGTTTTAAAGAAAAAGGGCTTCAGCTCGTACTTTACAAACTGCTTTTTGGGAATTTCAATGGAATTCTTCCGACTGGTGAACATGCTTACCGGGTAGTAACGCACAACGATCATCTCCCCCTGGTCGTTGTAGGAGACATAGTAGGGGCGCTTCATTTAGTTCACCCAGTTTAAAATGATGTAAATGACCGAAATAAAAATGGCTACATGATATTTGGTGAACCAGAATTCAGACTCATCAAACCAGGGAAGAAATACAATGGCAAGGATGATCAGGGCAAAGACAATGGTCATTACCAGCCTGCTCAGCCAGATCCGGTAGGTGTTTTTCTGATTATCAATTTTCATTTTTTCTTCTTTGGCGCTCCTTTTTGATCAGGGAAAGCTCTCTACCGGTCTGCCCCTTCACCGAGGTGTTTTCCTCCACCCGGCGCATCAGGTAGGGCAGAACAAAGCGAACCGGACCGTAAGGTACGTATTTTGCAACATTAAAACCAGCGGCAGAAAGGTTGAAACTGATGTGCTCACTCATGCCATATAACTGGGAGAACCAGATCCGCTTATCGGCCGGATCCACTTTTTGTTGGATCATCAGGTCGGCCAGGTACTTGCTGCTGTACTCGTTATGCGTTCCGTTGAAGATGGAGACCACATCCAGGTTATCCATGGATATCTTCAGGGCCAGGTTGTAATCTTTATCTGTACTCTCGCGATCGGGCTGGATGGGATCTTCGTATCCCATTTTGGCTGCACGCGCTCTTTCTCTTTCCATGTAAGCTCCGCGAACAAACTTGGCTCCCAGGAAGAATTTCTCCTCACGTGCCTTTTTGATATCTGCCTCCAGGATAGCGATCCGGTCGTGACGATACATCTGGTAGGTATTGAATACAATGCACTTTTTCTTGTTATAAAGCTGCATCATCTCCATGCATACCTTGTCGATGAAGTTCTGAATGTAGCTATCCTCAGCATCGATCATAATGGGGATATTATTTTCAAAAGCTGTCTTGCAGAGGGTATTTACCCTGCTCCGGAATTTTTCGCCCTCTTCAAGGATTTCAGCATCAGGGGTACTGTCTCCGCTCAGGATCTCCAGGGACTTGTGGCTTCCAAACGCGGTGGGCTTGAATACGGCAAAGGGAATATCGGGATAGCTGCCTGCATTTTTAACCGCCCGGAGCGTCTCTTCCAGCGCAGCATTAATGGATTTATCGGTCTCTTTCCCTTCCACGGAGTAATCCAGGATGGAATATACGTTTGCTGTTTTAAGTTTTTCCACGGCCGGCTGGCATTCTTCCAGGGTGGAGCCCCCGACAAAGTGCTTGAATGCTGTAGGTTTCACAATCCATCCGATGGGGATTCTCAATGCTGAAAGCACCTGGATCACAGGATTGCCTATTTTAACCAGAATGGGGTAGGAAATCAGTTTAAAAAGGATGTATGCCCTTCGAAGGTCCCGATCCGATTTGATGCGAAACGCCGTTCTGGTATCTTCAAAATTAAATTCTTTCATGTTCTCTTCTTACTAGCTTTTATTACCGGGTGCCAATATAGGCTATTTATTATCTTTGATTTATGAAAAAAGTCATTTCTGCTCCAATAAATGCAGTAAAAAATACCATCCAGATTCCCTCCTCCAAGAGCATATCCAACCGGATGCTGATCATACGTTCGCTGGCCCATTCTATGGCGACCTTATATAACTTATCGGAGAGCGATGACACGGAAGTTTTAAGTAAATCCCTTGATATAGAGTCAGATGTAAAGGATGTACGGCATGCTGGCACCAGTATGCGTTTTCTGACTGCCTATTTCTCCACACAGCCCGGTGAGGTTACCCTGACCGGATCGCAGCGGATGAAACAGCGTCCTATTGGTCCCCTGGTGGATGCTCTAAAACAGGTGGGAGCCCATATCGAATATTTGGAAAATGAGGGGTATCCACCGCTTAGGATCAGGGGTGGAGGCTTGATAGGAGGAAGTATAGAGATAGAGGCGGGAATCAGCAGTCAGTTTATCAGCGCTTTGATGATGATCGCACCGATACTGGCGGGTGGTCTGACCATTGAACTTAAAGGGGATGTGGTTTCGTCCACCTACATTGAGATGACCCTGTCGCTAATGAACAGGTGTGGTGCCGGGGCCAGCTTTGACGGAAAGAAGATCTCGGTGCCTCAGGGTTCTTATTCTATGGATGATTTCAGGGTAGAATCTGACTGGAGCGGGGCCTCCTACTGGTTTCAGGTGGCTGCACTTCTTCCGGGATCTGAAATCACTCTGCCCAACCTCTCCCGGAATAGCCTCCAGGGAGATTCAAGCCTGGTTCAGATTTTTAAATCCCTTGGTGTACAATCGGACTTCTATGAAGAAGGACTACTGCTTCGTTCATGTAATCAGGAGTTGCATGAAAAATTTGCTTACGATTTTACCGGCTGTCCCGACCTGGTGCAGACCTGTGCTGTCACCATGTGTGCCCTGGGGATCCCATTCCGGTTTACAGGTACAAGAACCCTGCGGGTAAAGGAAACCGACCGCATTGCAGCGCTTGGAAAGGAGCTCAGGAAGGTGGGCTTTCTACTGCAGGACGATCCTGCCGGAGAGTGGATGTCCTGGGATGGTTCCCGTTGTGAAGCTGAAAAAGAACCGGTCATCGCTACTTATCACGACCACCGCATGGCCATGGCCTTTGCCCCACTGGCCATTCCTCTGGGGAGCATTGCCATTGAAGATCCCGGGGTAGTGAGCAAATCTTACCCTGGCTATTGGGAAGACCTTGAAAAGGCCGGATTTGGAAGAGCAAATTAACCCAGCTCCGGACCGCTTATCAGGTATTGGTTTTCAATGATACCGGGGTGCGGATTGCCAGCAAGATACATTCTTTCAAAAGGGCGTTGTGATATAAAACCACATGCTTCAAGCCATCCTAAGATTTCTGATTTAGCTGCACAAATATCTGCTACAACCGCCTGGCCTGTCAATTGATCCATGGCCGATTGAATAAGCGCTTTTACTCCATTGGATGAGAAAGCAGATACCGGACCGATCTGCGTAAAATTTTGTCCCCTTCTGCCCAGGCAAAATCCAGCTATATGGTTGTCCTCTTTGATGAGCCAGCCTAATTCCGGATAGCTGTCATACAGGCACCTGATCAGTTCTGTTCTGTCTGCACCAAATACTTTTTTATCAAATGCGGCTACTTCCGGAATATCTGCAGGCTTGATCTGTTTGGTATTAAAAGGAAAATCATTCAGAGATACTTGTGAGACCGACGGGTTGGTCATCCTGTACAGCGTATATTCATCTCTAAAGCCTAACTTGAGATATACCGGTCTACCCGCAGGTGTTGCATCCAGCTTTATGGATTTACACCTGTGCAGTTTATCAATGGTCTCAAGGAGTAATAGCCTGGCTATTCCCCGGCCCCGGTAATTCCTGTCAACCAGCATCATGCCAATCCATGCCACTGTGTTATCATAGTTGATAGCGGTAGTGGTTCCTACGATACGATCATCCAGAACAGCAACAAGATTGACACTCTCTTTATAAGAGATGAGCAAAGCCCAGTCTTTTTCCAGCTGGTTCCACCCTTCGACATCTTTTAATTTCATGAGGCTATCCATATCGGATAACATCATCTTTCTCAGTTTAACCGGAGGTTCGGTATGGGTCTTGATAGTAGCCATAGATTTTTATCTACCGGACAAGCTCAATGGGTCCAAGCGGATACCAGCCGTCCTCCTGTCTGCCTTCAATAGCAAGATTTACCCTGGGTTCATATTTCAGGCGATCTACCACGGCTATTTGCAATTCATACCTGTCTGCAGGCACATGACCTGGAACCACAAGGGAATGATCATAAATATTATCTCCCGGGAGCCACTCTTTTATGATGGCGTCAGTAGGAAGTACAATGGAATCCTTATCAGATATTAATCGCAGAGCCAGGGTGAAATCTTTGTAGCAGGGAGCCACACCTTTATTTTCCCACCAGCTGAGGAAGGCCAGCCTGCCACCCGATTGTATCTGGCGGGGATAGCTGAATCTTCTCAGAACAAACCGGTACCCCATGCTTATTAACCACTCCTCGATCAGATCTTCCCACTCTTCCGGTACCGGAGACGATTTGGCATTAAAGGAGGACATATGCCATTTAAGTGTTTGATCGATAATATACTTCACATCTTCCCTGTCATAACCCTCCCTGTCTCTCCATCGAAGAAAAGTGCCGCAAATCTCAAAACTGAGTGGTGATCTGAGCCAGTCATCCTGAACCCCGCAGTTAATAATTTCCTGCGGGTAGAAATCATACATGTGGGTCCACCCATTCTGGTCCTCTGCCCAGAATCCCAGGTCACCTATGCAGTCGACTCTCCATCCAACGGGAATCTGTGATCTGGCATACATGTTTGTTTTTTTATCCATTAAAAGGGCGATCAGGGGAGTCTTTTTGAACGAATCGGTATAGGAATCTACCAGGGCTTCCCGAGTGGGCTGACTCAGGAGTTCCGATCCGGCACCTTCTCCCCATGCACCGACAATGGAGAGGTCCACCGCCTCCAGGTCGGGATGGCCATCATATCGTAAGCCAAGGGCTCTGATAAATCCGCCGAAGTAAAGGGCATAACGTGGATCTTCAGGATCCACCATCCACTTATTCACTGGATTGCTATAGGCCCACTCTTTCTCATCGCCTACCATCTCTCTGTACCATTGGGGTACATCCCGCTCTTCTCCTGTTCCATAGGGCGCAATTCTCAGAATTAGGGTTTGACCCCTTGATCGGGCCGAGTCTAGTACCCGGTCAAGCATGTCCCATCGATATACTCCCTTTTCAGATTCCATAAATTTCCAGTAGACCCGCCAGTAGGCAATGGTGGTTGTGGGATGGTTCTGATTGGATAAACCGCCGTTAAATTCCTGGTAATCAATGGGGAATCCCTCGGTCCAGCCGCTGCCTTCGTTCAACAGATCCCCGTTGAAACGCTGGAAGGTCATAAATCCCATACCGGGATTGGACAACACATCGTCAATTTCCTGTGGTCGTATTACAAGAACATCATCTTCAATTTGTGCAATCACACTTTGAAATGGAACAAGCAGGAGCAGGAGCCCCAGGGAGAAGATCAGGATACATGGGTGCTTTTTCATCTGATTATTATTAGTAAATAAAGGAGTATATTTCATTAAAATTATCAATTAGTTCGCTTCTATGAAAACTAAATGTCTCCCCGCCCTGTTTTTGATCATCCTTGTAGGATGTAACACTCCGGAATACACTCTTGATAAAGTTAACAATCCTCTCTTCAAACCCAATGTGGAGTTTCTGGGATACGAAGACCTGAACCATCCCGGATTTCAGGCCCTCAAAGATAAGTATCAGCTGGATACCATATTTAAGGGGGAAACAGATGAGTTTAAGAGAATACTGATGCTCCGGCAATGGATCAGGACGGTGGTATCCATTGATGATCATGGCGACCCTTACCCCGGAGGGGGATATGTGGAGGGTATTTTAGATGCGGCTTTAGAAGGACAGGGCTTTCACTGTGGTCATTTTATGAAGGTCCAGAACGGAATTATGAATGCCTATGGGTATGTGAGCAGAGCGCTTGGGGCTGGTCCCGGAGTAAGGGGTGGACCTGACGGCCATCATGGAATTAACGAGATCTGGCTCAATGATTATCAGAAATGGTTCCTTTCGGATGCCAAGTACGACCATCATTTTGAAAAAGACGGAATTCCTCTGTCTGCTCTGGAAATTCGTGATGAATATTTGAAGAACGGGGCAGCAGATATTATGCGTATGGTAGGCCCGGATCGAATCCCCACCCCCTATGTTCCTGAAACCGGGAGCAGCTATGAACGCAGTGCCCAGACCTATACATGGATCGAGTATCATACCCACAACGATATGTTCACCGTGTGGCCGGAACATGAAACGATGCTTAGCTTTTACGAAGACGATTATTTCCGGAACCATACCTGGATCTGGGATGGGAAGCCCCACTGGGCCTATGACAAGCCCGAATTTATGCGTCTGGTCAGTGACCGGGATGCCATTGAGTGGACACCTAATGTAATTTCATCAGAGGTCCTGATAGAGGGACACATGGCAAGGATCAGGCTCCACTCAGAGACTCCTAATCTGAAAGAGTATCAGCTAAGGATAGCTCCTTCGGGAGGATGGGAAACAGTGGAGGATTCCCTGGACATGGAGCTAAGCGGAGCAAGGAATGAATTGCATTTCCGGACCATGAATCTGACAGGGGTGGCCGGACCTGTACATAAGATTATTATAAGCAGCAAAGAGGAGGGCGAAAAGGATGATGTATCAGCTCTTTTTAAAGAGGGGATCAACCTGATTCCTTATCCTCAGGAAGTAAGCTTTCTGGAGCAGGATTTTGCTTTTATCGATATACTGGCCATTGTGCTTGACCGGGATGCCACAGATCAGGTAAAATTTACGGCATTGGAACTGGCCAGGGATCTTGAAAAGGAGTGGGGCATCAAGGCTGAGGTCACCGATGTACATTCCCCCGGGGCTATCCGCCTGACCAGTGAGGGCCTGTCAGAGAAGATAAGTTCACTTCCCGAGGAGATTGTCCTTCAGGGGTATGAGCTGATCGCCGCCGAAGATCAGTTGACCATCAAAGCCATGGGTGATGCCGGGATTTTTTATGGGACCCAGACATTGCTGCAGCTTATTAAGCAAAGGGAGGAAGGAGCTTATGTGCCCGGAATAAGCATTGCCGATTGGCCCGACATCTCCCAGAGGGCCTGTCACTACGATACCAAACATCACCAGGACAGGCGTACGTATGTAGAGAGTTTTATCAGGGACCTGGCCAGGTATAAGATCAACATGTTGGTCTGGGAATGGGAGGACAAATTCCTGTACCCCAGCCATCCCGAGATCGGGGCTCCGGGAGCCTTCACCATGAAAGAGATGCAGGAGATTACCCGCTATGCAAACTTATATCATGTGCAACTGGTACCCCTGGTACAGGGACTGGGTCATGTGAGTTATATCCTGAAGTGGTCACAATACAGCCACCTGCGTGAAATCCCGGCCTCCAACTGGGAATTTTGTCCGCTTAAAGAGGGCAGTTATGACCTGCTTTACGATCTCTGGAAAGATGCCATAGAGGCCACTCCTGGTTCAAAATACATTCATATCGGTTCAGATGAGACCTATGAATTGGCTATGTGCGAACAATGCCGGGAAAGAGCAGAGGAAATTGGGAAAAGCGGCTTGTATCATCAGTTTATCAAAGAGGCTGGAGCGCCCCTTCAGGCACTGGGCAGAGAGGTCATGGTCTGGGAAAGGCCCATGGGTTGGAAAGTGAGTGATTCGCCGGCCAAGGGTCTGGAGCCCCTGAACGGCATGGTACTGATGGAGGACTACAAGTATGAGAGCGACGACTATAGCTATGCTCAGGAAGCATCAACAGCAGGTCATAAAGTGTTTGCCTACGATCCCAACCCGGGCATTGAGCCCCTGTTCCTTCCTTACTTTTATAAGCTGAGAGGGGAAGGCGATCAGGAACATGAAGCCGAAAACGCCTTGCATAGATCCTATAAATCGATTTCCACGGCCGCCATATCCGGACATTTTGATGGCATGATCAATACCTCATGGGATGATTCCGGATTGCACAATCAGATGTGGATGCTGAGTTTTGTGAACTCTGCTGAATGGGCGTGGAGTGGCGCCAATCCCACCATAGAGGAGTTTAGCGACAAGTTTTTCCTGAACTATTACGGAGATCGCTCCAGCGATCTGAGGGAACTGTTCCTCCTGCTGAATAAGGCTGCCTACTTTTACTATAAATCTTTTGAACGCCGGGTCTGGCACTATGGGGACATTGGCAAAACGCATCTACCTGACCTGCCCCGTGGTGACAACCTGGAGTACGATGAATTCTGGAACCGCGAATATGCTGAAAAGACCGATGAATCAAGGGAGCAGATCAAGCACATGGAACGCGCCATGGAAATCATCCGGGCAAACCGGTCGGCTGGGATCAGGAATAGCTACGACCTGGAGATCTTCTCTTCCATCGTACAACTTGTCAGACATACCTGCAATACCTACCTGGCACTTTCAGAACTGGAGCTGGCCATTAAGGAAGCCCATATTCAGCGCTTCCGGAGTCATGAAAAGGCCCTGGGGGCCCTGGAGCAAGCAGTGGATATTATTGAAAACAACCTGTCGGAAAGAGAAAAGGTGTACAGGGAGCTTGTAACAATCTGGGAACTTGGCAGGCTTCCCAAGGGAATGTCGACCGATGAAAAGGAGTTTTTTCACAGGCAGGACCGGGCCCGGCATTTCGCCTTTAGAAGGGCCGATATGTCCTACCTGATCTGCGATGAGGAAGAGCTTGGACTGGAGGAGTACAGGGAGAAGATGCTGGATTACATCGAATACTACAAGTCTGTAGCAGGAATCTAATTTTTCTGATTGCGGCGCTGCAGAAAAAACTGCTTGAGCAGGAGGGAT
>JAYEOJ010000554.1:0-8640 GCA_034722835.1 Bacteroidota bacterium
CTGTATAAGGACAGGCTGTTAGTACAAGGGGAAAGACTAATAAGAAGAGTTTTTTCATAATTGTTGAGATAGTTGGAAGACGCAATTCTTACTACGCATATTCTATAACGCACATACATATAGATGTATTATACCTCACAAAAGCTGCGTCAGTCTTATTTCAACTCCATATCCGGAACAATCAGGGCAGGGTACTTCAGTTCCGTATCAAGTCAAGTCATTTGGATGGACGAACAAGCAGATAAAATGTATCTTGTTAAGAAAAATAGTTTTATGAGAATCATGTTCCTGATGGTCATCTTATTGACATCTGTATTTGCAAGTGCGCAGAGCGATGCGCCTGAATATTTCATGGGTTTTGCAGAAGAGCTTGGTGGGAAACGCTTCGCCTATCATTCTCCCCTTCCCGATGTGAGTGCCTCACTGATCATGAGGGGCATGGACGAATATGATCCCATACGGTGGCTGACGGAAGTGGTTCCTGCATCTTATGACAGGGATTTTGTCACTTTTGTCTGGGTATACAGCATGGATACCGATTCCGAACCGGTACCTTTTATCCTTCGCGTGAACGGCACAGAGTGGTTTAGGTTTTCCAGTCCTTTGAAGAGTGAGATTGGCTCCTGGAGCGTTGCGGGGAAAGAAGGTGCCGAACTGACCTTTAATGTGACCATGCTTGATGTAAATGGGGATGAGATGGGTTTTGCTGTTCTTAAATTGCCCGCGTCTGCCATTCAGCTCGGGCAGGCTGCTGCCCTGGAAATAGATGCAGAAGCTGTGGAGGATAACTCCTGGTTTATGACCTATAAAACCGGGGTGAAGGAGCAGGTTGATATCTCCCAGAACAGGGTTGTGGTAAAGGATCAGGACAGGCTGCTTCATTCTGTGAGTTTTGACATCATACATCTGGGGGCCGATGCCCCATGCAGCATCCGGATTGGGGATCAGCATGCGGAGGCCGTATTAAAGGCAGGCTACAATCAGGTAGAGATTCATCTGCCCAAAGTGGATCAAAGCACCGATTTCAAGGCAGTGATCAGCATACAGGGCCGCCCGACACAGGAGCAAAGTTTTAGCATGGCTCCTGTGAAGGAGTGGGAGGTGTTCCTGGTACAGCATACCCATTCAGATATTGGCTACACACGTCCGCAGACCGAGATCCTGGCTGAGCACCTGCGCTACATTGATCATGCCCTGGATTATTGTGACCAGACAGATAGATTTCCTGACGCTTCCCAATTCAGGTGGACCTGCGAGACCTCCTGGTCGGTTCGTGAATACCTGAGAAGCAGGCCCCAGGAGCAGGTGGACCGCCTGCTCAAAAGGATCAGGGAAGGCCGGATCGAAGCTACAGGGATGTTCCTGAATTTTTCAGAAATAATTGATGAGCCGGCACTTGCGGCACAGACCCGGACCTTGAGGATGTTGAAGAACAGCGGCATCGATGTGACCACAGCCATGCAGAATGATGTGAACGGAATTGCCTGGTGCCTGGTGGACTATTTCCATCATACGGATGTGCGCTACCTGACCATGGGAATCCATGCGCACAGGGCCCGTAAACCCTTTAACAAACCCACAACTTTCTGGTGGCAATCCCCGTCTGGCAACCGTCTGCTTGCTTACCGGAGCGAGCACTATATGCATGGCAATGCCCTGAGTCTGCTGGGTGGCCAGCAGGATGTTTTCAGAGCCAATCTGTCCAGGTACCTGAGCGGACTTGAAAAGAAGGACTATCCTTATGATCAGATTTCCCTGCAGTTTTCAGGGTATATAACAGACAACTCGCCTCCAAATGTAAAGGTCTGCGATATTATCAGGGAGTGGAACGAAAAATACGAATGGCCAAAACTCAGAAGTGCCCTGGCCCGGGATTTCATGGTGTACCTGGATGAAACGCATGCAGATGATATCCCTGCACAGGAGGTGGCCTGGCCCGATTGGTGGACCGACGGGGTGGGTTCAGCAGCAAATGAAACCAAAGTGGTCCGGAACACCCATTCAGAAGTGGCCAGCAGCGAAATCCTCTTAAGCATGGCCAGGATGCTTGGCCGGGAACTCCCTCCGGATATTGGCAGAGAGGTTGAAGCGGTGTACGACGACCTCCTGTTTTATGATGAGCATACACATGGTGCTGCAGAAAGTGTGACGGATCCCCTTGCGCAGAACTCTGTAAACCAGTGGGGAATGAAGTCTTCCTATGCCTGGGAGGCTACAAAAAAGTCAAGTCTCCTGCAGGAGAAGGCCCTGGCTTTCCTGGAACCTGAACTGATTGAATCCGCTTTGCCCACCATAGCCGTCTTCAATACGCTGAACTGGGAGCGATCGGGCATGGTCTATGCATTTATTGAGTATGGGATCATTCCCAAAGAGGAAGCATTTACTATCACCGGACCCGATGGAGCTGAGGTGCCCTGGCAGATCTATGATCGAAGAGGAGAAGGGGCCTACTATGGTCTGTGGGTGGAGCATGTCCCGGCCATGGGTTACAAAACGCTGCAGGTTAATGTGGGAGGGAAGAGCCAGACAGTTTTGCCCCTGGAGAAAGCAGCTTTTGAAAATGAGTTCTATTCTCTTACTGTCGATCCCGAACAGGGAGTGATCACCAGCATTTACGATAAGGAATTGCAGAGAGAGCTTGTGGATGAGCATGACAGCCTGAGCCTGGGTCATTTTATCTACGAAGAGCTGGCCAACCGGCATGAACTGGAACGCCTGACCAATACCAACAGGGATACGATATACAAGCCCCTGCATATGAAACGAACCGAGCTCAGCAACATCCGGATTACCGGACAGGAGAATGGAAGTATTTACCAGAGCATCTTCCTGAATGCAGAGATGCCGGTATGTGCCGATGAGCGTGGATTGGACATTGAGATACGCCTCTTCCACTTTCAGAAAAAGATTGAAATGCATTACCGGATGGTCAAGCTCCCGGTTTACACCCCGGAAGGAGTTTATGTGGCATTCCCCTTCAGGCTGGAAGGAGGGAGGCTTGCTTTTGAGGCCCAGGGGGGTGTGGTCTATCCCGGCGTAAACCAGCTGGCAGGGACGTCGTCTGACTGGAATACCATTCAGAATTTTGCAGCGGTTAAAAGCGACGAAGCACAAATTGTTTTCACAAGCCCGGATATGCCACTGGTACATTTCGGGGACATCAATATCGGGAGGTACTACTACCGGCTGAAGCCCCTTACCAATCATATCTACTCCTGGGTGCTTAACAATTACTGGGTTACCAACTTCAAAGCCAGTCAGCAGGGTGAACTGAGGTGGTTCTACAGCATCACTTCCTCTCCGGATCCTTCTCTTATGTTTGCCACCCGCTTTGGAAGGGGAGAATCAGTACCTCTTGTATCAAGGGTTATGCTGCCTGGTGCTGACGCTGAGACAACGGAACTTGTTTCACGTTCTCTGATAGATCTGGGTGTTCCCAACCTGTTGATGGTGAATGCAACTCCATCTGTGGATGGGACAGGGATTGTTTTGCACCTGCGGGAGGTGGAAGGCGGACATGCCATTCTGGATATCCGGAGGCTTCAGGAAGAGACAGGAGCCACTTCCATAAGGGAGGTTTCTGTGCTGGAGGAGGAGCTTAGTATACTTACGGCTCCCTTGCTGATTGAACACTACGAAACCAGGTTTATTAAGCTTGCTTTTGATCAAGAAAAATGAAAAAGTATCTCCTTATTATTCTCACCGCTTCGCTATTTTCCTGCACAGAAAAATCCCTGTTTGAGTTAGTGGAATCGAAGCACACAGGAATAAGATTTGTAAACAAAATCATCGATACCGACAGTCTGCATGTGATGAATTTTGAATACATCTATAATGGGGCCGGCGTGGGAATTGAAGATTTAAACAATGATGGCCGACCGGATATTGTGTTTACCGGAAACCAGGAGTCACCAGGAGTATACCTGAACGAGGGTAATTTTAAATTCTCCGATATCACTTCAAGTTTTGAGGATCTGGATAAGGGGCAATGGTACAGTGGAGTTACATTCGTTGATATCAACAATGACGGATGGAACGACGTTTATCTAACGTGTACCGCTCACGACGATTCCGAAAGGAGAAAAAACAGGTTTTACATCAATCAGGGAATACAGAGTGACGGCAGCCTGGTTTTTCAGGATATGGCCGAATCCTATGGAATAGCAGATGATAGTTATACAGTGACGGCAGCATTTTTTGATTATGACAGGGACGGAGACCTGGACCTCTTTTTATTGAACAATTATACGAATGATCGATTATCTGCCAGTTACAGACCAAAAATTACGGATGGAAGCGCTCCCAATAACGATGATTTGTACAGAAATAATGGGGACGGGACCTTCAGCAATGTAAGCAGGGAATCAGGAATTGTCTATGAGGGATTTAGTCTGGGATTGGCCCTGGGTGATGTAAACAGAGATGGTTACACCGACATATATGTTTCCAATGACTATATATCCAATGACCTGTTATACATCAATCAGGGAGATGGGACTTTCCAAAACAGGATTGATGCCTATCTCTCCTATCAGAGCAAATCCTCCATGGGCAATGATTTGGCTGATATCAATAATGATGGATTCCCGGAGATTTTTACCCTGGATATGATGCCGGAGTACTACCATCTGAAGAAGCAAACCATCGGTGGATTTGGCTATATCTACTACATAAGTGATGCAAAATACGGATATGAGCATCAGTACCTGAGAAACATGCTGCATCTGCATAATGGCAGGATCGATGGTGAGATGATCCCATACAGTGAGGTGGGACAGATGATGGGTATATACCAGACCGAGTGGAGCTGGTCTCCTTTGTTTGCCGACTATGATAATGACGGGGATAAAGATTTGATAGTTACCAATGGATATCCAAGAGATATGACAGATAAGGACTGGACGAATTATAAATCTGAAGTTGTTGGAGCAGAGGCAGATCCCCAGAATGTAATCAGCAAAATGCCAGCTGTGAAGGTTGTAAATTGTGCATTCGAAAATAAGGGGGACTTAAAATTTGTAAAAAGATCTTTCGAGTGGTTCGGGGAAACTACTTCGTTTTCATATGGAGCTGCATTTGCAGACCTGGATGGGGATGGAGATCTTGATTATGTAGTGAATAATCTTAATGATGAGGCTTTTATTTATAAGAACAATACCATTGAAAAAGGTAGTGAACAGGGAAATTTCCTCCGGATAATCCTGAAGGGCGAAGGAGCTAACTCTTCTGCCATTGGAGCCAAAGTAGAATTGTGGTGTAAGGGGAATTATCAATATCAGGAGCATTTTTCTTCAAGAGGATATGCCTCATCGGTGGATCCGGTGATTCATTTTGGCCTATCGGATCACATGATGGTGGATTCCCTCAAAGTTACCTGGCCGGCCAGCTCTTATGTCTCATCCCTGAAAAACGTCCAGTCTAACCAGCTTATTGAGATTGATGAAAGTACAGCTGATCCATCCATGCCTGATGCATTCAGGCAGGAAGATACCCGGTATCTCTTTTCGAGTGTGGAGGGCGTATTAGACTATGACCATCAGCAAGAAGATATTATTGATTTTCACCTTACACAGAGCATCATCCCTCACAAGTTTTCACAGATTGGGCCCTGCATGCATAAGGGAGATATAAACAATGATGGTAAAGAAGATATCCTTATTGGTGCTACCAATACCTTGCCTACCACTGTCTTTTTACGGAAGGGAAATGGATTTGTAGAAACATCTTTCGAAGGTTTAACCCATCATAAGGAATGCCCTGAATCGGATTTTGCCATCATCGATGTGGATCTGGATGGTGACAATGACGTCATAGCTCTGGCCGGGGGCTATGAGAACCCGGAAGAAGAGTTTATTCACTATCTGTATGAGAATATCAATGGTTCCTTTTCAAGGACAGCACTTCCCACCTCCCCGTTTCCGGCTTCTGTGGTGAAGCCGGTAGACTTTGATCATGATGGTGATTTGGACCTGTTCATAGGGGCGAGAATTGGTTTAGAGATATTCCCCTTTGCTGCAAATTCATGGTTCCTTATCAATGATCAGGGAAGGTATAAGCCTGAGAATACCCTGAATTTCTACCTGGGGATGGTCACCGATGCTACCTGGAGTGACTATGATGGCGATGGTTATGAGGACCTCTTTGTTGCCCGTGAATGGAATTCTCTTGCTGTACTCAAGAATCTGAAGGGCGAGAGGATTCAGTTTCAGAAGTTCCCGGAGATTGAGTCAAAACATGGAATCTGGTATTCCATCGCTTCTGCAGATTTTGACCTGGATGGAGATCAGGATTTTATCGTCGGGAACCTGGGAGATAATCACCGTTTTACAGTAAGCGATCAATACCCAATGAGAATTTATGCGCTCGATATGGATTTGAATGGAACCCTGGATCCAATATCAAGTGCCTACTGGAAAGATCCGAATGATGTGATGAAGGAATTCCCCATCCATTATTTCGACGAATTAATGGGACAATCCCCGTATTTTGTGGGCAATGTTGATGATTATACTTCCTTCAGTTATATCACCATTAACGAAATTCTTGACTCCAGCATGATGAATAGGGTGGATTATATCCTTCAGGCCAATACATCCTCCAGTTATATTATATGGAACAACAATGATTCCTTTCAATGGGAAAAATTGCCCGATCTGGCACAGGTGTCACCCATAAAACAGATCCTTATCCAGGATTTTAACAGGGATAACTATCCGGATGTGATCCTGGCTGGCAATGACCATACCTATGATGTCAGTACAGGCTATTATGATGCAAACAAAGGACTCCTGCTGCTGAGCAAGGATAATCGTCCTTTAAGTGACCTGCTTACCCCCTCAGAAACCGGATTCATGCTTCATGGGATGATTGAGTCACTGCTTTATATGGAGGGTGAAAGCCCGCTTATTGTGGCAGGCTTAAACAGGGATAAGGCCCGGGTATTCTCTGTGACTCATTCAAAATAAAATTTGGATTACAGCGTTTTCAAAATAGCCATGACTTATTGAACGCGTAACTAAAATTCTGAGAATATGAAAACTATTAAGCTCTTATTCGTACTGTGTGTTTTCCTGGGAGGTAGTACTATTACAACCTATGGACAGGAAAAGGGTAGTGGGACCTCGAAAGTCTATGCCGGCTTTCTTACCGGGTATAACAGGGGATACGGAATCCAGGCAAATGTAGGCCTGACCAAAGTCGGAAATGAAAGCCCCATTGAGCTCCGTGTTGGCCTGGGTTACACCTTTTTAAATCCGGGAAATGCCCTGGATGCCCGCCGGATATTCATAAATAATAACACCAATGGAACGCCTGAAAAATCCGGACGATCCATTGACTACAGACTGGATTTCATCTTTCATAAACCCATTTTCGGGTTACAACATTCCTACCTTATCGTTGGACCCAGGGGATCTTCTTTCAAGGGGAACTTCGCCTATATTGGAGGGAATGAAGATTTTGATGTGATCTCGAACCAGTGGGGACTGGGAGTGGGCCTTGAAAACCGCACCAGTCTGTCACCAAAACTGAACCTCGTGGTAGCCATCGGATTGGATTACTACATCCCAAGTACCCTGACCGGGCATGATACCTCCTACAGCCCGGACAATGATAACGTGAATGCCCGTAACGACAACGAGAACGACGATGAGCCGTTTACCTATAAAGATGCCAATGAAGCCATCTCTCAACCGGGCTTTATGCCCTATGCCATGCTTGGTCTGACTTTAAACCTGTAGGAACATGGAAGCTTTCGCCCATCCCATTAAATGCATTATTCCGCCTCATATGGCGGAGCGGATCCTGGAAAATGGTACCCCCGGACAAAAGCAGAAGGTTGGGGAGTATATCCGGATTGCCGGACAGATACGTGGTCAGCGCCAGCAGCTTGCAGAACTCACGAAAAGGGGAATAGCAGCAGAAGGGGAGCGGGTTCGTAAGATTTACGATGCCGGTAACGCATCGGACCTTCCCGGCACCCTGGTCCGCAGCGAAGGGGATGCTCCCACAGGCGACGCGGCTGTTGACGAGGCCTATGATGGATCCGGTGCCACCTATGATCTCTTTGCCGAGATATTTGACCGGAATTCCATAGATAACCAGGGGATGGACCTTATTTCGACGGTGCATTTCCTGGAGGGGTATGACAACGCCTTCTGGAACGGAGAGCAGATGGTGTACGGTGATGGCGATGAGGATCTGCCCGAGGAGGAAAGGCTGTTCAACCGCTTTACCAGTGCCATTGATATAATCGGCCACGAACTAACCCACGGGGTGACCCAGTATGAAGCAAACCTGGTATACCGGAATCAGCCCGGTGCCCTGAACGAATCTTTTTCCGATGTATTTGGCTCACTGGTGAAGCAACGCGTGAATTTGCATACTGCTGATCAGGCCGACTGGCTCATCGGTGAAGGATTATTTACTGTGAATGTGGATGCCGAGGGCATCCGCTCCATGAAAGCTCCCGGCACTGCCTATGATGATCCGCTCCTGGGCCGTGATCCCCAGCCGGGTCATATGAACGATTATGTGGATACGACCTCAGACAATGGAGGGGTACATATCAACTCCGGAATTCCTAACAAGGCGTTTTATAAGGTAGCTGTAGAACTGGGAGGATATGCATGGGAAAAAGCT
>JAYEOJ010000555.1:0-8637 GCA_034722835.1 Bacteroidota bacterium
GAGGCTTTGTAGTATACTCTTAATATATCCCAGCCGGTGGATCCCTCAAAGGTCCAGGGGATCTGGCAGAGGTAGAAGCTAAGCTCTACGGCAGTTGCTCCCATCATATCCAGAGTCGGGGTGATCAGCTTGGTACGTTCGTTGTCAACTCCCTGGTTAAAGAAAAAAGCATTGTAGTTGCCTTCAAAGGCTGTTGGTGGATTTCTGGCAATATCTATTTCTCCGTTGGGGGTAATCGGGTTGTCGAGATTGGGATCGCTGGGGTTGTATCCGCCATTCCGGTATCTCCAGTCAACCGCCCCGGTCACGTACTCCTCGGTCCACCCATCAGGCTTGTATCCATCTTCAAATCCCTCTTCTAAAAACACCTGTGAAAAGAGTTCTACCTGGAAAAAACTTACTAGCAATCCAAAGACGATAATAACAACTTTCATATAACAATAATTTTGATGCAACCCTATAACCAAACCATTAGTTCTTACGTATAGTTGCATGAATGTGTTTCCTTATTTTTATCCAATTGATAGAAAAAGTTATAAAATATCTGCTCGGGTCCCTTGTGAAAGGGGCTCTGTTTCTTTGCTTGACTGGCTTATCAACGACTGTGTTTGCCCAGGTGGATACGGAGTTCTGGTTTGTGGTACCAGAGATCTCACACCGGGGGAATACCGGGGGAACACCTGGTACCCTGCGTATCGCTACCCTGGAACTGGATGCCACGGTGACCATTGAAATGCCAGCTAACCCGGGATTCACGCCCATTGTCCTGAATATTCCCGCCAACGATGAGGCAGCAGTGGATCTTACCTATCTGATTGACTTTCTTCCCGGGCAAGCAGGTGTAACAGGATTGGAAAACAAGGCTCTCACTCCAAATGGGATCAATCCCTTCGGCCTGCATATTACCTCCACCAATATGATCAATGTATACTGGGAGGTAAACTACATCTACGGGGCCGATGTGTGGACCCTAAAGGGGGTCAACGGGCAGGGCAACCTGTTTTACACTCCCTTCCAGACGGAGTATCCGAACCACCTCACGGCGATGCCTTCCTATTCGTCAATCGACGTTGTGGCATCTCAGGACAATACTGTACTTACATTTACCCTGCCCGACGGGGTAGGTGCCAGTTATGGAGAGCCCATGAATACCACACAGACTCCTACAACTCCGGGAAGGACGTTTAACATTGGTCCATTGAACCGGGGGGAAACTTTTTCACTGTTTCCTTATATGCAAAGTAACGCAGTAAATGCAAAATTGGCCGGAACAAGGATTGCATCCAATAATCCCATAGCCGTTGTACTTAAAGACGATAACCTGAACACCGCCTCCCAGGGCCGGTCCACCATCGGAGATCAGATCGTTCCTGTGGATATTGCCGGGGACACCTATGTGGTGCCCGCCATGGGAAACCCAAACCTGACCTTTATTGTGGCCACACAGGATAATACCAGCATCTATACGAATCCCCCCGGCGGGGCACCCACGCTTATTGCCACCTTGGACGAGGGGGAACAGTTGAGGGTACAATCGCCCAACAACACCATCCTTGTGATCAGCTCCAAGAACGGGATATCTGCCCCGGCGGGTCCACCGTTCTACGTGTTCCACATAGCACTGAACAACATGACCCGGGCCTCGGCCCTGTTGCCGCCCATTGGATGTACCGGAAATACCCAGCTGGCATTTACAAGGGCCAGGGAAAATGTGCGGGAAGATTTTTACTTTTTCCTGATCACCGAGGATGAGAACATCGATGATTTCTGGATCGACGGTGCACCGGCCGATCCTACCATTATTAGTGATAATGCTTCCGGATGGGACCAGCTGGGAAATGGCTGGTCGGCCTTTAAGAGTCGCAATATACCTGCAAGCAAGCTTGCTATCGGGCAGCACCTGGTGGAAAACACGGGGGGGATTTTCCACCTGGGGATTATCAATGGCTTCACCTCGGCAAACCTGGGGGATCTTTATTATGGATATTTTTCCGATTACGGGGGACTGAACGTGGGGGCCGTGGTAGCAGGCACCAACTCCTCTGTAATCAGGGCTTGCTACGGGACGCCAGTACAGCTACATGCCTATGGGGGAACAACTTACGAGTGGACGCCACATGAATACCTGGACGATCCCTACAGCAATTTGCCCACGGCCATCAACCTGCCTGCAGGAGCTCATGAATACGTTGCACATGTGACTGGGACCTGCGGTGCGGGCGATGTCTCGCTAACGGTGATAGTTGCTCCTCCCGTAACGGCAAATTTCGAGACCAATGTGACTTCGGGCTGTTCTCCCCTGGAAGTGATCTTCGATGACCAGTCAGAAGGCAACGCCACCTGGCAGTATGACCTGGGTGACGGAACGCCCCTGATCCTCTATGATACCCTGTCATCAACCCCTTCAGTGGGTCTTCCGCCCGATCCATTTGAGTTTTCCCATACCTATGTGAATAACACCGATAGTGTTATTAATTTTGAGGTGGTCCTGATGGTGAAAAACTCCAGCGCCTGTGCCGATATTATCAGAAAGACCATTACGGTATTTCCGGAGATACATTCGGATTTTGAGGTGGCCCCCGACATTGCCTGTGATCCTCTGGAATCCTGGTTCACCAATAATTCATCCGGTGATACAGCCTACTGGTTCTGGGAGTTCGGTGACGGCGGCTCCTCCACCGAGTTTGAGCCAGTACATGAGTACAGGAATCTCTTTGGTCCCGATAACCTGCAATTTGATGCCTCCCTGGTGGCTATTTCCCCCTATAATTGTCGGGATACTTCCTGGCGTACCGTCACCGTGAGACCCTATATCGAAGCAAGCTTCGCCTATGATACCGTGGCTGAGTGCTCTCCACACGAAATTATCATAACGGATCAATCCTTTGGAGCTGACATTTATGCCTGGGATTTCGGGGACGGGAATACGTCCACCTCAGCAGGGCCTGTACTCCGGCACACCTACAATAACACCAGCGATTTTCCGGTTACTTATACCATTACCCTGCAGGTTGACAACGAGGAGGGCTGTACCCATCAGATCCAGAGGGATGTTACCGTTTACCCTGGAGTAATTGCAGATTTTGTAGCAACTCCTGTGGATGCATGCTCACCAGCCGAGATCGTCTTCCAGAACATTACAAGCGGACCGGCTACATCCTATTTCTGGGATTTCGGCGATGGGGGAACTTCCACAGAAGAGCATCCCATTCATTTTTATGACAGGAACCTACTGCGCCATGATACGGTCTTTACAGTCATGTTGGTCGCCACCACCAGCGAATTCTGTCGCGATACAGCCTTCTTTGACGTGGTGATGCATCCCTATATTGAAGCAGCTTTCACCGTGGACGACGTGGTAGGATGTACTCCCTTTGATGTTGAAATCCACAATGAATCCATTGGGGTAGATAATTATTATTGGGATTTTGGGGACGGTTCTGCAGTATCCAACGATCCTTCCGCCATTATAAGTCACAGTTACCTCAATGCAGGGGGGACAACCGCTGTCTATCCACTACAGCTTATTGTTACCAATACAGAAGGTTGCAGCGACACCATGGTCAGGAACGTCACAGTTCATCCGGAAATTACCGCCAATTTCTCTACTAATGGCCTTAACGGATGCCATCCTTTGACGGTGACCTTCACAAATCTTTCTGTAAATGCGGTGAATAACCTTTGGGATTTTGTCGATGGGGCAGCTTCTGTGGAACATTCTCCTGTTCATACCTTTAGTAATTTCGGGACCACTGATACCACTTATTTAGTCACCCTGACTACCTCTACTGCCGATGGGGAGTGTGTGGAGTCCGTTTCATGGCCCATTACGGTTTATCCTCAGGTGGTTGCGGAATTCACTTTCCCCTATGCCCAGGGTTGCGGTCCTTTTGAGGTAACATTTGAAAATCTTTCTCTCGGAGGGGATAGCTTTACCTGGGATTTTGGCGATGGAACTGTGATAAACACAGTAAGTGCTGATCCACAAACGCATGTCTTTGTAAATACCCTGGGCAATGGAAATCCACAGGACTTCGATGTCAGCCTGATAGCTGAAAACGCTTATGGATGTACCAGCGAGATCATTAAAACGGTGACTGTCTATCCGGATATTGTGGCTGGATTTGATGTGTCAGACAGTGTGGGTTGTCATCCGCTGGAGGTCGATTTTACCAATCTGACCACAGGTGGAGGCACCTATTTGTGGGACTTTGGAGATGGCTCCACCTCCAATTTAGTGGATGCCTTTTCCCACGTCTTTACCAATACGGGAACCATAGATTCGATTTATTCGGTAAAACTGTATTCACTGGCACCAAACAATACCTGCGATGATTCC
The DNA here is from genome assembly GCA_034722835.1 of Bacteroidota bacterium. Taxonomy (GTDB): domain Bacteria; phylum Bacteroidota; class Bacteroidia; order Bacteroidales. Next base: position 4,340 of record JAYEOJ010000555.1, read on the forward strand.
ATTTTTATGGATATCAGGGTTCACCCCTACGTACAGGCTAACTTCACCCTGCCGGTGAGCCTGGAGTGCAATCCCTTTGATGCGGTGATAATTAATGCATCGGTGAATGCCGATACCTTTTACTGGGACTTCGGTGACGGAACCAGCGCCATTACTTATAACATGGATCCGGTCTATCATCAGTTTGATAACACCGGTAATTACACGAGTCAGCAGGACTATGAGATTACCCTGGTGGCAGAGAATTATGCAGGCTGTACCGACGAGATCCGGAGAACCATTACGGTGGAGCCTGATATTCTGGCGGGATTTGATGCATCTGTAACTGCAGGCTGCCATCCGCTTACTGTCAATTTTAGCAACCATTCTCAGCAGGGGGCCGCGTTCTACCACTGGGACTTTGGCAATGGGACCACCTCCATGGATGAGAATCCCACACAGACCTTTACCAATATCGGGACCACCGACTCTACCTACAGGGTATGGCTTTACACCACGGCGTCGAACAATGCTTGCAGGGATTCCTTCTACGTGGACATTGTGGTGCATCCCTATATTATGGCTGACTTCACCTTCCAGGAGCAGATCCACTGTACTCCATCGGCAGTGGAGTTTCATAATGCCTCTGTTGGAGGGGATATTTTCTATTGGGACTTTGGGGATGGAAGCACTGCTATCACCTACGATCTGAATCCGGTAAGCCATACCTATAGCAATACAAGTTTTGCCAGTAACGGTGTTTTCCAGGTGACCATGAGAGCAGAGAATGTGGCCGGATGTACAGACCAGATGATCCGGGTGGTTGAAGTTTATCCGGCCATTGAGGCGCTTATCAATCCAGATGAGATCGCCGGGTGTCATCCCATGGAGGTTGATTTTACAAATCTTTCACAAGGAGGCTACACCTATGCATGGGACTTCGGTGACGGGGCCACCAGCGAGGCTGACAGTCCCTTACATACCTTTACCAATTTTACAGGGGCTCCTGTTATCCGAACTGTACACTTGCATGCCACTTCGCAATTTAACTGTACCAGCGATACAACGGTTGATATTACCATATATCCCAAACCAACGGCCAGGTTTGAAACCGATCAGATCATCGATTGTGCCCCCTTCGAGTTGCCCATAATAAATACAAGTATTTATGGTGATGAGTTTACCTGGACCCTGGGCAGCGATACGACTTTCACAACGGCCTCCATGAGCACGGTAAGCCACACCTTCGACAACCAGACGGCCGATATTGCCACTTACGGGATCACTCTGGTAACTGCTACCAGCTTTGGGTGCCTGGATACAGCGCAGCAGAACATATATGTATACCCACGTACCATAGCCGATTTCTCTGTTAACGATGGAGACTGTAGTCCCTTTATGGCCTATTTTGTGAATGAATCGGTAAGGGGTCAGACTTATGATTGGGACTTTGGTGACGGGACCAGTGCTTCTACCACGGATCCAAATAATCTCTATTTCAACCTGACAGGTGAGGATACGATCTATTACATTACCCTGACCTCAACATCCATGTATGGATGTGTGGATTCATATACCGATTCGATTGATATTTACGCACAGCCGGATGTGGAATTTACGGCCACACCTACCCACCAGATGTACCCGGATGCTACTGTGGACTTTAGCAATGCATCCAACCAGGGCTACTGGACTTACCAGTGGGATCTGGGCGACGGGAACTCCAGTAACATGGAAGATCCATCTGCTCATACCTATGACACCTGGGGTGATTATACGATCTGGTTGCATGCTGCAACACCTTATTGCTCCGATTCAGTGTCCCATTCTATCCGGATTTTCCCCGCTGAACCCATCGCAGCATTTGATAAGGTAATTGGCGATTGCGAACCTCATACGGTGCAGTTCACGAATCAGTCGGTTTATGGAGAAACTTATCTGTGGGAGTTTGACGATGGTAGCACCTCAACGGAATTCGAACCCGTTCACACCTTTCAGGAATATGGTTATTACAATGTGAAACTGACTGTAAGGGGTCAGGGAGGAACGGAATACACATACCGGGTTGTTGAAGTGTACCGGATGCCCTATGTGGACTTCCGTGTAGACCCGGAACTGGTGATGCTGCCCGATCAGGACATTCGTCTCTTTAATATGTCAACTTATGGTACTGAGTTCCTCTGGGACTTTGGAGACGGAAGCACCTCTACGGAAGAAAATCCCAACCATCTGTATACCATGGTGGGTGATTATGATATCTCACTGGATGTATGGACGGAACATGGCTGCACCGATCGCCTGGTTAAGTCTGCCGTAGTCACGGTAAGGGGAGATGGGCTTATCCTTTTCCCCAATGCATTTAAACCCGACCTTGGTGGGCCAAACGGCGGATACTATGATCTTAAGGCTCAGGAGAAGAACAATATTTTCCACCCTTACTGGGAAGGGGTGGCGGATTACCACCTGGAGATCTATTCGCAGTGGGGCGACAAGCTTTTCTATAGTGAGGACGTGAACATTGGCTGGGATGGCTATTTCAAGGATGAGCTTTGTAACCAGGATGTATATGTATTTAAATGCTGGGGGTATTTTGAAAATGGAGAGCTATTCAATGTGAAGGGAGATGTTACCCTCCTCTACCACGATCAACCTTATTGATTAATCTGCTTATAATACCTTAGTTTCATTCTGTTTTCATCCTTCTCCCGTAAACAGGTATAATTCCACGGGGATGAGGTGAGTGTTTCGAGCAAGGAATTCTCATCCTTCTCATCCGCTTGCAGGAGATGGATGGCATGACCCCTGGGTTTAACCACACGCTGGATCTCATTTAGCTCTTCTGTCAGGTTCCAGCCGATGGCATTGGAAGTGATCAGAACATCCAGGGACTGATCGGGCAGAGGAATGGAATCCAGGGTGCCATTCAAAACATACAGGTTTTTCACCCCCTTTTTTATAGCCTTTTCTTTCATGTAAGTGCGAAAAGTGGCAACTGGTTCCACCGCAAATACAGTATAAGCTTGAGGCGCAACAAGGAAGGCGATCCGGCCAGAACCCGCCCCCACATCTGCAACCACCTTTCCTTCCAGGGAAGTAATGGCCGTGATTTCATCATTCTTCCATCGAATGGGTGCCTGTATATCGAATTGTTCGGGATGCTTATTATAGATGATCAGATCAGCGATCTCCCACAATGCCTCCTGGCATAGTTCATCAATAATCTCTCTGTCACCAACAGGTTTGTTCTCCTCCAATATCCCGTTAAGAAATGGCCCGATGGGCGGATATTTCGAAATCAGAAAGCGATGCAGCACGGGATGGGTATGAAGCAGGGTGGAAAATTCTTTTACAGCGACCCGGTCCGGGAGGTATTTGATCTGAAAGGTCTCCAGCAATAAGAGATCTTCCCAACTGAGTGAAATCTCCGGAAATATCCCCCTGAGTTTTTGTGAATAAGTCATTTTCTTAACCTGGCATAGTTAATTGTCTGTTCTGAATAAGGTAACCGTATCTGCAAGTACTTCAATCAATTTCTTACAACCACCGTTTTTTAAGAATTCCGTATGCTCTTCAATTGTTTCAAAACGCTGTCCGCATATCTTATCACACTGCATTTCGTAATCGGTCTCCTCGTAGAAGGCATTCAGGGTTAAGTCTGTGCTGGGATCATAATTAGCGGACTTCCCTGTTTGTTTCCTGTTATGGATCAAAGCATTCATCCAAACAGCTGCAGCCAGTGCCCCGCAACCACTTCCGCTTAAACCCAGGCCTCCTGCAAATCCGGCAACCAGGCTTGCTTCCTCCTCACTGGCCCCCATTTTCCTTACTACCTCGGAGGCACAGCTTAGAGACTGTTGTGGTAGATCGGCTTGATCCAGCTTCAAACCTTCTTTTGCTGCTTCAAGAGCTTCGGGCGCCCACTTCCCGGCCAATATAAAACAACCCACAAATTTGCCACTGAGCATGTATTTCAGGAAGCTTTTTTTGTTGGTGAAGTCACATTGGGTGATGTCTTCACATTCGATGCTTGAGGTTCTGCCTTCAAAAGACTTCATGACGTGCTGCGTGGCAAGGATGGTTAATGCTGTGACTTGTGTCTGATCTTCCTTCCGGCGGAATGCTTCTGCTCCCAATGCCATAGAGGCCCCCCAGAGCATTCCACATTGATAGCCCTGTTGCAGGATTCCTCCGGCCAGAGGATCAATGGCCTTTTCCTCTTCATCCAGTGGGTGCCCGAATTCACGGTCCAGGATATAGAAGAAAGTACGGGAACAGGTTCCTTTTTTAAGAAAGGTCCGCTTGGCTTTGAGTTTAACTCG
>JAYEOJ010000556.1:0-8599 GCA_034722835.1 Bacteroidota bacterium
ACGATGAGTTCAGGGAGAAGGACCGAAAGAGGATCAATTTGCTCTAAACTTATACGAATATGATATTCAAAAAACTTTCACTTCTGCTTTGCATTGTTTTGCTCCTGCAACAAAATGCTTTTGCCCAGAAATCCGATACGCTGTACTTTACCAATGGCTTTAAGGTTGGAGAGGTAACAGTAAACTCAGTGCTTGTCTGGACCCGCCTGTGTGCTCAGAAGGCCCCTGTGCCTGTCTGTCATGAGCGTAAAGATCCAAAAATCAGGACTCCGCTGGATTTTGACGAGAGCATGCCGGTGGAGGAAATGGACGGGGCCGTAAAGGGAGCCTTTGGCCAGGTGAGGATTCAGTTGACAACAGGATCAAATACAGTGACGACTGAGTGGGAATATGTCTCTGCTTACAGGGACTTTACGCTGAAGAAAAGAATGGATGGACTTTCGCCCAATACACTCTATAAAATCAGGATCCAGGCCAGAAGAGAAAGCGGATCACCTGTCACGGAAATTCGCGGCCATTTCCGGACTGCACCATTAGCTTCAGAAGCCTTTCCAGTCACCTTTACCTCAAGCTCATGCCAGTATTTCTGGGATTTTGATGATCCGGAAAGGGGATTTAAGATCTATGATGCCATGATCAAACTTCAGCCCGACTTTCATTGTCATACGGGTGATTATGTCTACTATGACAAACCCGGTCCCATGGCTGACAATGTGGAGTTGGCCAGACATAAATGGCATGCCAACAATGCCTGGCCCTCTGTGAGGGAGTTTTATGCTCTTACACCTATTTACCAGCAGAAGGACGATCACGACATGATGTTTAATGATGCATCACCAAATATGGAAGCCTTTGGAGAACTGGGCTTTCAGGATGGGCTGTCTGTCTGGAACGAACAGGTTCCAGTGGAGGGAAAGCCCTACCGTACCTTCAGGTGGGGAAAGGATCTCCAGATCTGGTTGGTGGAAGGAAGAGAGTTCAGGAGTGATAACTGGGTACCGGACGGACCTCACAAAACCATATGGGGGATGGAGCAGAAGGAATGGTTTGTGGAGACTGTGCGTAATTCTGATGCCACCTTCAAGATTTTAGTTTCTCCAACACCTGTTGTTGGACCGGATCGGAGCCAGGGCAAGAATGATAACCATGCTAACAAAGCTTTTGAGACTGAAGGCAGATGGTTAAGGAGTTTCCTGGGGGAGCACTCGGTATTTGTGGTAAATGGCGACAGGCACTGGCAGTATCTTTCGAAAGATGCGGAGACCGGTGTGCTTGAGTTTTCCCAGGGACCTTCCAGCGACTCTCATGCCCAGGGATGGAGACAGGAGGACCGGAGGCCCGAACATCAGTTCCTGAGGGTACAGGGTGGATTCCTGGCAGTGGAAGTATACAGGAAGGAAAACCAGCCCCATATTTCCTTTACTCATCGGGATGTGAACGGTTTGATTGTTCATGAGCTAACCCTTACAAACAAAATAGAGTAGAATTATCAATCACACTAAAAATAAGTCCGTTATGAAAAGTTTTCTTTTACTTCTTGTTCCAGTTTTTGCACTGGCCTCCTGCGGAAACCTGAACACAGACCAGGCTGACAAAGTATCCGGAGAGGCCATCGTTATCGGGCAAATGGATAGCCTGCGTTCAGAGATCCTGGATGAGACCCGGAACATTTGGGTGCATGTTCCGGATGAGGCAGCAGGTGCTGTTTATGGAAAAACCACCTATCCGGTGCTTTACCTGCTGGATGGTCCCGGCCATTTTCATGCGGTCACAGGCTTGCTCAATAACCTGGGCCAGAATGCCATTGTTCCCAGAATGGTTGTTGTTGCCATTCCCAACACCGATCGGACAAGGGACCTGACTCCCAGTCATGTGGATGTGATGTTTGGGGACAGCAGTTTTGTCAAGACATCCGGAGGAGGAGATAAATTCATGGAATTCATGGAGAAGGAGCTGATCCCTTACGTGGAAGGGAAATACCCGGTTACGGGCTACCGGACCTTTGTGGGGCACTCCTTTGGCGGACTTACGGCTGTATATGCCCTTTTTAGTCATCCCCATCTTTTCAGCAACTATGTGGCCATCGATCCCAGCATGTGGTGGGACGACTGGTTGCTGGTTAAGAAAACCGATGCGATCCTGGAGGGAGGAACCCTGGAGGGGAAGGCCCTGTTCCTGGGTGTGGCAAACACCATGGCGGAAGGGATGGATGTTGATCGTGTGAGGGAGGATACCGCACAATCCTCCAACCATATCCGTTCCATACTCGGCTTTATCGAAAAGCTTGAAAATAAGGAGGACTTCCCCCTGGAATTTGGATGGAAGTACTACGAAGATGATGATCATGGAAGCGTTCCGCTGATCACCGAGTATGATGCCCTGCGCTTTCTCTTTCCCTGGTACAGGTTAAAGGGACTGAATAAGTTCTTTGAGGAGGATGCGGAGGATGATCCGGCGGAAATCCTGATGGCCCTGGAGGAGCATTACAAGCAGGTTTCTGAACACTTTGGCTATCCTGTACCCCCTTCGGAACCCGATGTGAACTCACTGGGATATAATTTCATGAACATGAACAAGCCGGCCATAGCACAGGCCATGTTCGAGCTGAATATTAAGAACTATCCCGAAAGCGCCAACGTGTACGATTCCATGGGGGATTTCTACCTGGACCAGGCTGATACCCTCCAGGCCGTGGAGCAATTCAGGAAGGCTCTGGAGCTTGGTGACAGCCCCTTTACCAGGGAAAAGCTGTCCCAGCTGGAACAGGAATAGCCGACGTTGAGCTTACAGTTCTGGTCCTTTGCTTATGATGCCCGCTGCTTAAAAGGCAGAAAGGTCATGAAATCGGCATGGTGGACGATAAAGGCTTCGGTACTTCGCTTCACCATGTTTCCTTCTCCTGCATGGGCCGCGATAATATGGCAAACTACCGGTGGGACGCCACAGCTTTCGGCCAGGCTTACCCCTGAGAAGGGGTGACGCAGGTACTTTCCATAGGAGCCTTGCACGGCCTTTCCGTTTTCGTCCAGTACATACTCCAGCAACTTGCCCACATCAGCCAGTATGGCGCCTGAAATCAGCACATCCATATCCACGGGCAGCTCGTCGCCGTAGAAATCATTCATCTTCTTACCGCTTTCCAGGGCTATATGCACCACGGATCTTTTGTGGGCCATAAACGAGACCTTCAGATCGGGACCGCACAGCAGGGTAAAGGGGATCCGGTTCAGATCAGCTGGGGTGAGCACACTCTTCTCCAGTGCGCTCTCCCATACTTTTGCAGTCTTATTACGCAGATCCATGTTCTCGATCCACTCCAGCTCAGGCCAGAGTTGCAGGACCTCAGGTTTAATGATTTCCATACTTACAGTTTTGCAATAATGGCATCGGCCATCTGCCTGGTGGAGGCAGCGCCTTTCTCTATTACATCGGCCCGTCCGGCCATTTTCATCATATCATAGGTTCGTACCTTTCCTTCAAGGATAACGCTGGCAATGGAAGTTCTGATGCGCTTCGCGATCTTAGTTTCATTGATATGATCCAGCATCATACAGGCCGACTCCATCATGGCAATGGGATTCACAATGCTCACGGGGTAATCGGCATACTTGGGGGCCGATCCGTGTGTGGGTTCAAAGACCGAAACCTCCTCACCCAGGTTGGCGCTGCAGGCAAAACCGAGTCCGCCTATCAATCCGGCAAAACCATCGGAGACAATATCGCCGAACATGTTCCCGGCCACAATAACACCATAGTTCTCAGGATTTTTGGTGAGCCACATCATCTGTGCATCGATGTTGGTGTTCCAGAGTTCGATATCTGCAAAATCGGCAGCCTGGATCTCCTGGGCCATTTTATACATCATCCCGGAGGTTTCCCGGATGACATTGGGCTTCTCGCAGACGGTCACACTCTTGTAGCCGAATTTGCGAGCATAATTAAATGCTGCACGAAGGATTCGCTCGGTGGCCTTTTTGGTAAAGATCCGGGTGGAAATGGAAAGCTCTTCTTTGGGGACATCCCCGAAGTTTTTACTGAATTTGGGGTGGGTGGCCAGTCCCTGGTAGACAAGGTCGGGTGGATTGCTCCACTCCACGCCTCCATAGAGTCCTTCGGTATTCTGACGGAAAATGGCCACATCCACTGCGGGTTCCTCAATGGCATCACCGGCTCCCCGGCGAATGAAGTTTAAGGGATTGCCTTTGTAAGTGCGGCAGGGCCGGATACAGACATCCAGGTTGAAATACTGCCTGAGTCCCACGATAGGACTTGAATAGATCAGTCCTTTATCCCTTAATGACGGATCCAGTTCCTCTGCGGCTGCATCCTTGGGTTTGCTGGTAATTGCTCCGAACAGACCGATCTTATGTTTTTCCAACAGGGACAGGGTTCGTTCGGGAAGAGGATTTCCTTCTTTTTTCCAGAATTCCCAGCCAATATCTGCTTCTACATAATCGGCTTCAAATCCAGCGGCGTCAAGCACCCTGATGGTCTCGTCAAGTACAACCTTCCCGATGCCATCCCCGGGAAGCGCTACAATGGTTCGTTTCTGCATGTTAATAAACAGTTAAGTTAAAGGTGGTAGAATTGTTATCTTGCGAAAGTAGAATTTTATTCAGTCTCTCTTATGCCTGAAGAACATATTTGAGACAAAAGATATTGCAAAACATAAAGCCAATTATTCAATCCGTGTATGCAAAAAATAGCCGAGCTTAAACCTGCAGAGGTATGGGCTTATTTTAATGAGATACTCGCCATTCCAAGAGTATCCAAAAAAGAGGATCAGATCATCGCTTACCTGATCGGGTTTGCGAAAAAACACAACTTGACATATAAGCAGGACCAGGTGGGGAACCTCATAATTTCCAAGCCGGCTACAAAGGGGATGGAAAACAGAAAGGGGATCATTCTACAGTCTCATGCCGACATGGTGGGGGAGAAAAATGCAGAAGTAAAGCATGACTTTGAGAGGGATCCCATCCAACCTTACCTGGAAGATGGTTGGGTGAAGGCCAGGGGAACGACCCTGGGAGCAGATGATGGTATTGGGATTGCCGCGTCCATGGCCATACTGGCCTTAGATAGCATTGCACACGGTCCGCTTGAGTGTCTTTTTACGATTGATGAGGAAAGTGGTATGACAGGGGCCCTCGGACTTCAACCAGGATTCTTAAAGGGTACCATATTGCTGAACCTGGACTCGGAAGACGAAGGTGAGATCTTTATCGGTTGTGCAGGGGGTACCGATACCATTGCCACCTTTAAATATAAAGCAGTTCGCGCCAAACGAAACTGGGTAGCCCTCAGGATCAAGGTAAACGGATTGCAGGGTGGTCATTCAGGGGATGAAATCCACAGGGGATTCGGTAACTCCATTAAAATACTGAACCGTTTCCTGTGGAATGCAGATCAGCGGTTTAAAATCAGACTTGCGTTCATTCACGGTGGAAAGGCAAGGAATGCCATTCCCCGGGAAGCTGAAGCGTTGATTATGGCACCAGCAGCAAGTATTGAGTTGATCAGGGTGTACTTTGAATCATTTTTCCAGATCATGAAGGGGGAACTGGAACTGATAGAGCCTGACTTTACCATGAACATGAAACAGGAAGAAGCTCCTGAATTTGCCATGCGCAGGAAGTTTCAGCGGAAACTTTTTAATGCCCTCTATGCCTGTCCCCACGGGGTTATTGCCATGAGTCAGGCCATTCCGGGTTTGGTAGAGACCTCCACCAACCTGGCTTCCATCAGACATGCAGAGGTCGACAGTCTGGAGATTGTAACCAGCCAGCGAAGCAGTGGGGAATCGGCCAAGCAGGATATTGCCGATCGCATGGGATCCCTGTTCAGGCTGATGGGGGCTACCATCAGGCATTCGGGAGGTTATCCCGGATGGAAGCCCGATACCTCCTCTGAAGTATTGAAAATTTCTGAACAGGTATACAGAGATCTCTTTAAACAGGACCCTGACATTAAAGCCATTCATGCGGGTTTGGAGTGTGGGCTATTCCTGCAGAAATATCCGAATCTGGATATGATTTCATTCGGTCCTACCATCAAGGGAGCACATACTCCTGAGGAGCGTATTCGTATTGACACGGTTGATAAATTCTGGCTCTTTCTCCTTGAGATGCTGCTTCGTGCGCCAGAAAATGCCGCTTTCTGAAGCAACTATTCCACCGGTTCGAAATCATTTTTATAGACGCCGCAGACCGGGCAGTACCAATCTTCAGGAATATCCTCAAAAGGAGTCCCCGGAGCTATTCCGCTGTCGGGATCACCCTCTTCCGGATCGTACACGTAACCACAGACTTTACACTGGTATTTTTGCATTGTTGGGGTGCATTTTTGTTGTCATCAGCATGAACGATCCGGTAATAACCTCGCCTGTCTCATGGTCCAGCTCAGATCCGCCCATACTATGGGGGATCAGGTAAACTGCAATCATGACCAGGGCAGCACCAATGGCCAGCCATTTCCCGTAGGACTTAAGCCTCAGGAACCAGGCAATCAGGTATGCAATCAGTGCGAATAGCACTTTGTTATCGGTCATGTCCTCACCCAACGGCCATCCGGTCCATAACTGACCGAAGGAGTATTTCTGGACAATGGGCCCCAGAATAAATCCGCCGATCAGCAGAAAGATAATGGTGACTCCCATATGCTTCTTATAGGAGGGGATGTTGGCCAGGGCAAAAATAATGGTGGCCATGGACCAGATAACGGTTAATATCATCATCAGTACGTGCGGAACCAGCGCCCAGGCGGGTACATCACCGCGGAATCGAATAACAACATTCTCCTCTTCGTGCAAATCGATCTGTTTGCCATCAGCCATCAGTTCCAGATGGTATTCAATCTTACCGGCCGGTGGTTGATGTGGCAGGCTGGTTTTCAAGGTATCCGCCTGCCGCTCCATGATCAGTGTATCCCAGGGATTGTTCGTGGGGTATAGGCGCCAGATCAGTTTGGCAGTAAAGACCTCGGGAAGCTCAATTTCCACCGGATAATCGCCGGGTCTGCCATTGTTGGAGCGTGGAAGATTAAAGCTATATTCCTCGTTTTGATAAGTTATCTCATATTCTTTCGGGTAGGTGGGTCCGGTCATGCGCTGGTAGAACATGGCGGCCAGTGAAATAATCACTGCCAATACCCAGAACAATACTTTTTTCAGCTTCATAAGGCTTCTTAAACTATGATTAGATTCGGATAACAAGATCGATAAGATCTTGTTCACGTTTCACCTGTACCACGATGGACATGCCCTCTTTCAGACCGTCCAGCCTGGTCATGTAATCGTATACATTCCCCACGCTTTTACCTTCTATGGCCACAATGATATCTCCTTTCTGGATGCCGCCCACGGCGGCGGGCCTTCCTTCGGTCACAACCATGACTGGCATGCCTTCGCTGCCATCGTAGGTCATATCGGGCATCAGTCCAAGGGTGATTCCACCCCGCCTTCCGCGGGATGAGCCTTTTACTTTGGGACCTGCTTCGGTAAAGGCGATGCGTTCATGCTGGTTTGCCAGGGCTGCTGCAACTTCGGAAACAAAGGCGGTTACTTCCCGGGCTCCCTCCAGGTTGATGGCGGCAAGATTATCTTCAGGTGTGTGATAATCTGTGTGGGCACCGGTGGAGATAAATAGCACGGGAACATCTTTGGCATAAAAGGCGGCATGATCGGACGGACCATAGCCTTCGTTGGCGAATTTCAGATTGAAGCCATAATTGCTGTTAATCGATTCCAGCAGGTTCTTAAAGCCCGGGGAGGTGCCTACTCCACCGATCTGAAGTATCCGGTCTTCGTTGAGCCTTCCGATCATATCCAGGTTGATCATCACCTGTATGGCATCCATGTCCATGGGTGCATTTTCCACCAGGTATTTGGATCCGATCAGTCCCATCTCCTCTGCGCCAAAGGTGGCAAACATCACACTACGTGCGGGTGTATGGGCACTTAACCATTCCGAGACTTCCAGCACCCCGGCCACACCCGATGCATTATCATCCGCACCATAATGAACAGCCACGGTGTCCGGCGCACGGGAAGAGGTTCCTGGTCCGCCCATTCCCAGGTGGTCATGGTGGGCTCCAATGACCACATACTCATTGTTCAGGTCTGCATGAGATCCTTCAAGGATGGCAATCACATTGGATGTCTCCATCTTTTTCGGCTGGAGGTCCACGGTGATATCCACCTCCACACCAGTGGCAAAGGAGGAGGCCTCTTGTTCCGCGCTCAGTTTGGAATCCAGGTCAGACAGGCTGCCCTTTCCTGCTGATTCAAGCAGCAGATTCGCCCCCTGGCGGCTCATTTGTATGACCGGGATGGACAGGGGATGTGCTTTTCCTTTAAGTTCCACCAGTTGATCTTTTGGATCATAGGAGTCTCCCGATACCAGGATCACACCTGCTGCACCATGATCGGAAGCCAGCAGGGCCTTGCCCCGATCTTCGCTGTAATTCACATAGAGTGAGGTGGGTTCCTGTGCTCCCGGAACTCCCCGCAGGATCATGACCCATTTGTCCTGAACCTCCACACTGGCATAGTCGTCCCACTGAATCTCTTCTTCATCTATCTGGAAACCATAGCCGGCAA
>JAYEOJ010000557.1:0-2054 GCA_034722835.1 Bacteroidota bacterium
AAGTTGAAGATATTTTGAATCTGCAGATTGAGAAGGAAGACTACTCTTCCCAACTCTATCTTTCCATGGCCTCCTGGGCCGAAAACAAAGGCTTTGAAGGTGTATCTAACTGGCTCTATGCACAGGCCGAGGAGGAACGGGTCCATATGTTGAAACTGGTGAGATATGTGAATGATCGCGATGGTGTGGCAGTCATCCCGGGAATTGAAACGCCTCCCGCTGATTTTGGGGACGTTTTTGTGATGTTTGACAAGGTGCTGGAACATGAAAAATATATCTCCGGGTCTATCAATGAGATCGTGGCTGTATGTATTGCGGAAAATGACTATACGACGCAGAACTGGATCCAGTGGTTTGTAACCGAGCAAATCGAAGAGGAGGCCTCTGTAAAGGCGATCATCGATAAACTGAATCTTCTGGGTAAGAACAACCTTTACATGTTCGACCGCGATATCATGTCCATGCGCGGAGGCGGGGAAGACACTGCTGAATAGGTACTCATTTCACAGGGATTACAGGGATGTAGGCTGAAGGTGCAAAATGCACACAGATTACATCCCTTTTTTTAGATAATACTGACAATTTCGCCGGATTTGAATATTGGTACACTATTTGAAAGTACAGGACCAATAAAAAAGGGTAAATTTGTCCTTTCTAAACATCATTATAAACCAATAAGCACATCGGATTATGGATGTAGGTAAAGTACTGGGAAAATTTCTGGGCAATAAGGCAGACAGGGACATGCGTGAGGTAATGCCCTTCGTGGATAAAATCAAGGCCGCTTACGAGCCCATGAAAGCCTTGAGCAATGATCAGTTACGTGAGCGTTCAGCAGCTTTGATGCAACAGGTGGCGGAGTATGTAAGTGCAGAGAAGTCTGAAATGGAAGTGTTGAAGGCCAAGGCTGAAAATCCTGAAACAGAGGTAACGGACAAGGAATCGATCTATAAACAGATCGATAATCTGGACGAGGAGATCGATGAGAAATATGAGGTGATCCTGAACGAAATTCTTCCCGAGGCATTTTCAATTATTAAAGAGACTGCACTCCGCTTCAAGGAGCATGAAGAGGTAGAGGTGACTGCCCTGGATTACGACCGGACACTGGCTGCTGCAAGGGAGTCTGTTGAGATCAAGGGGAACAGGGCCATCTGGCAGAACCGGTGGATGGCAGGAGGAAATGAGATTACCTGGGATATGGTTCATTATGATGTGCAGCTGATTGGTGGTGTGGCCCTACATAGCGGGAGGATTGCAGAAATGGCAACCGGTGAAGGAAAAACGCTGGTTGCGACACTGCCTGTATTTCTGAATGCCCTGACAAGAAAAGGGGTACATCTGGTTACTGTGAACGACTACCTGGCCAAACGTGACTCCGAATGGATGGGGCCCATCTATGAGTTTCACGGACTTACGGTGGATTGTATTGATAAACACCAACCCAACTCGGAGGCCAGGAGAAAGGCCTATAATTGCGATATCACCTTTGGCACCAACAATGAGTTTGGTTTTGACTACCTGCGTGACAATATGGCGCATAGTCCGGGAGAGCTGGTGCAGCGAAAACATAATTACTCCATCGTGGATGAGGTGGATTCTGTACTGGTGGATGATGCCAGAACTCCATTGATTATTTCCGGTCCCATTCCCAAGGGTGATGACCAGGAGTTCGGGGAGTATAAGCCCAAGGTGGATAGGCTGATGAGCGTACAACGCCAGCTGGTCAATACGATCTTTACAGATGCAAGAAAGCTGCTTGCCGATGGGGATACTGAGAAAGCTGGATTTAAACTGCTTCAGGCACACAAAGGTTTGCCCAAGTACAAACCCCTGATCAAGGTCCTGAGTGAGGAGGGCAACAAGTCTCTCATGCTGAAGACCGAGAACCACTACATGCAGGAGCAATCCAAGAACATGCACCTGGTGACCGATGATCTCTACTTCATCATTGAGGAGAAGCAGAATTCTGTGGAGCTTACTGAAAAGGGGATCGATCTGATTACCGGTTCTTCCGATGATCCGGACTTCTTTATTATGCCCGATATTGGATC
>JAYEOJ010000558.1:0-2052 GCA_034722835.1 Bacteroidota bacterium
GGTGTTGACAGCAAAGAGCAAGAGAGCTTTCCACCGTGCCAGCATCTTTATTAAGCTGGTCATGCTGTTTGGGATTTTGTATTCGGTGGTGGTATTTTACCTGGTTGGTTTCAAGTATTGATTCTTTGGATCATTTTCACTCATATGAAATCTTGCTGGCTTCCCAATCGCCCAGGAGGTCTGCTTTGATGAAAGAGGCAGGTATCCCGTTCAGGCTTGTTGTAACCGAGCATTCCGACGAGAAGTATCCGGCCAATCTTTCTGGAGGAGAGATTGCCCTGTACCTGGCAGAACATAAGTCGGATGCCTATACAAAGAAGCTTGAAGACAAGCAGATACTGCTAACAGCCGATACCATTGTTTGGCACGGGGGAAGAGAGTTGGGAAAGCCTGCCAACAGGGAAGAAGCCCTGGAGATGTTAGAAAGTCTTTCGGGCAATACCCACCAGGTATTTACCGGGGTTTGCTTTCGTTCGGACCAGGCGCGAAGCTCCTTTTTTGCAGTGACGGATGTGACCTTTTCCAGGCTCGAGAGGAAAGAGATTGAGCACTATGTGGACCGGTACAGGCCCTTTGATAAGGCAGGGGCCTATGGAATACAGGAGTGGATCGGCCATATTGCCGTTGAGAAAATCGTAGGAAGTTATTTTAATGTGATGGGTCTTCCCGTCCAGCGAGTTTATAATGAATTAAAAAGATTTATAAAATGAAGAAATTCCTGAAGCGATCGACGCGTGGATTGATGCTAATGATGCTTGCAGTTTTGATGACCACCAGTATAATTAAAGTAAAGGCCGAGGAGGGAATGTGGATTCCCATGTTGCTGGAAAAATATAACATTGCCCAGATGCAGGAGGCCGGATTAAGGCTCAGTGCTGAAGACATCTACAGTATTAACCAGGATTGCCTGAAAGATGCGCTGGTGATCTTTGGCGGGGGATGTACAGGAGAAATGATCTCGGCCGATGGTCTGCTGCTAACCAATCACCACTGTGGTTATGGCGCCATCCAGCGGCACAGCTCAGTTGAAAACGACTACCTGACCGATGGGTTCTGGGCCATGAGCAGGGACGAGGAGCTTCCAAACGAAGGACTCAGAGTCACCTACCTGCGTTACATGAAGGATGTCACCGTGGCTATGGAAGAGGGGATTACCGCGGAGCTGGACCCGGAGGAACTGGAACAGCAGATGGAGCAGAATATGGGCAATCTGATCAAAGAAGCTACGGAGGGGACCCACTACAATGCTGTAGTAAGACCCTTTTATTACGGGAATGCCTATTATATGTTTGTCTATGAGGCATTTAATGATGTCAGGCTGGTGGGGGCACCCCCTGAGTCAATCGGGAACTTTGGTGCGGATCAGGACAACTGGATGTGGCCAAGACACACGGGCGACTTTTCCATTTTCAGGGTGTATGCCAATGAGGAGAATGAACCTGCAGCCTATGATCCCTCCAATAAGCCTTATAAACCAAGAAAGCACCTGGAGATAGCAGCCGGTGGAATTGAAGAGGGCGACTTTACGATGGTCATGGGTTATCCCGGATCCACCACCCAGTACCTCTATTCTGCTGAGGTGCGTTCCATGCTGGAAACCTCCCTTCCCCTGAAGGTCGGACTCCGTACCACCCGATTGGAGATTATGGATCGCTATATGCGGGCGGATGACGTGGTCAGGATCCAGTACGCCAGCAAATACCGGGGGGTTAGCAATGCCTGGAAGAAATGGCAGGGCATTATCCTGGGATTAAGCAGGAATCATGCTGTAGAAGTTAAACTTGCTGAAGAGGAAAAGTTTCGCTCCTGGGTGGAGGCAGATGGGGAGCGCATTATGAAATATGATGGAGTACTGGACGAGTTTGAACGCTTATACCAGGAGATAGAGCCCTATGCGCTGGCCAATGATATGATGAATGAGTCCGTCATGGCCGTAGAACTCTTCAGGCAGGCCTTGCGAATCAGCAGGATGATGAGCCAGGGAGTATCCAGGGAGCAGATCGAGCGACAGATGGAAGGCTTTTATAAGAACTATTACAGGCCCATCGACCA
>JAYEOJ010000559.1:0-2052 GCA_034722835.1 Bacteroidota bacterium
TAATGCAAAGCTAAGCGATGAAACAGCGGAGGATAAGTTGAAGCTGATTAACTGGGAAAATGAAAAGATTATACTGTTTGTTGGGAGACTCATTGCCAGCAAAGGCTTGCATTCGGTAATCACCGCGCTGCCTGAAATACTTTCAGCTGAACCCAACACCCGCTTAATCATCGTGGGACACGGGCCGCAACGCGAACTGATGGAGGCTCTGATCTGGGCTTTGCGGAACGGACATCAGGAATTGGTACTGAAAATAGTGGATTGGGGAAGAGAGCTGGAAGGAAATGGCAATATGCCCCTGGAGGAGACCCGGCATTTTTTTAATCAATTAAAACATTCCGGAAAATTGGATGATTACTTCCAAAAAGCACAACAATACCTGGATGATCACCGGATTGTTTTTACCGGCTACCTTACCCACAAGGAATTGTGCAAACTTTTTCCGGTTTGCGATGTGGCTGTATTTCCATCGGTGGTCCCCGAAGCCGGGCCACTGGTATTTCTGGAGGCAATGGCTTCCGGATGTTTTCCGGTAGGGACCTATTTTGCAGGGATGGCTGCCAGTATAGATTCAGTTGCTCATGCCATTCCTCCGGAAATTACCGAATTAATGAAACTCAATCCCCATGCCGGTCAAACTGTCCGGGATATTGCAAATCATGTAAGCAAAGCACTAAATGTCCCAGAGTCTTATAAGGAAAGTCTGCGATCCGTCACCGTTGAAAAATACGACTGGTCAAACATATCAAACAGACTATCATCTGATCTTTCCCAGTTAAGAAATAGCGTAAAACAGAGTTGAACGCTTCCCGGTTTTGAGGCATAATCCAGCGAAAATCATGCTGCAATTCTACATGTCCGCTTAAATCTGATCGGGGATTGAATAATGCTCCCGGTAAGCAATATTCCCCAGGTGCACCAGGGAGGCACTCAGGTGTCCCTGCAGGACATCCCCGTTGGGCTTTTCCAGTCCCCGGATACTGGCGATAAAATTTTCTGATGCTGATCATCCGGAAAGATCCCGTAATCCTGGGCTATGACTTCTTCATCATTGCCAAACACCTGCCAGCTTCCCCCGTGCCTTCCAAGGTACATGACACCTTTTGTCCCATGGATCTCGGTGGAAAAAACGGACATCCTGACCACTTCGGCCCGATTCTGGTTGACCATGTGAATGCTTTGGCATTCTGAAGTTTATCTAGCACATCGCATTCCGGCGAAGCATGGTCAACGCTTCCGGCTTTTCCAAGGTATATTTAAAGTGTAAAAAATGACAGGTGAATTACTCAAGGTAATCTACCGCTTTGTGATAACGTATAGCCGCAAAATTCAACAGTGTGTCAAGTGAATTTTCAAAAGCGGAAGCCCTTGGTATAAAAGTGTATTTATCCAGTTCACCTTCTGCTCCGATAACATAAGGAGCGATCATGTAGTGAGCTTCTGTAAACCTTTCTGACATTATGGAAACGGAGAAAGGACCGTGTATAAAATCATCTATATAGTTATCGTATTTTTGCCTGTATGCCGTATCGCTGTACAGGTATGAGATCAGGGGCCATGGAATAGTGTTGGCAGGACCGCCAGCCAAGGTATCAAGGTTTGAGAAATCAAAATTCAAGGCACTCCTTGCGGGGTCTCCCGCACCCTCTCTAAAAGTTGCGTTGTTATCCCACGGGATCCATGTTAGTAGTCCGTTGACAGGATTGTTATAGAGGTATAGATTATGACTCATCCTTCCATAGGTATCCCAATTCTGCATGCATGTATTGGCGGCTAGCCATTTCAGAAAATGGTCCACATTGAAAACAGATTCCAGTTCTTTCCGCCATCGGTCTGGGTTTAGGAACCTGTCTTCTGAAAGCAGGGCACGGATCATCGATCTCACATCACTCAGACCGGCCCCCGGGTTCGTCTTATTCACAAAGAAGGTGGATTTAACCAGGAAAAGATCATTGAAATGTGCCCCGGCACCTTCCGGTTTATAACAATTACCGGCTTCACTGCCGAATTGATTCAACAACATGGGCCCGTCAAATACAACTTCCAACATCG
>JAYEOJ010000560.1:0-8576 GCA_034722835.1 Bacteroidota bacterium
ATCCAGTTCAGAGCTGATGACCTCCTTTTATAAATATTTGAAGAGAGGACGAAGCAAGCAGGAGGCCATGCGACTTGCAAAGATTGAATACCTGGAAGAAGCTGACGACCTGACCTCCAACCCGTATTTCTGGTCAGGCTTCGTTGTACTGGGCGATGGTAGCCCCATTTACAATAAATCCGGATTTGCCTACTGGACAATTGTGATTGTCATATTTGCAGGACTATTGATATTCTTTCAGTTACGGAGAAAATAACTTAACTCTTTCGATAATCCATATATAGAGGAAGTCGGAGCTTTACCCGCGTTCCCCGACCGGGTTCAGAGTCAATGGAGATGGATCCGCCACTCATCACCACAATCTTCCTGACCAGGGTTAGGCCAATCCCGGTACCTCCGGGCTTGGTGGTGAAAAAGGGAGTAAAGACCTGGGGTAGTATCTCCTCAGGGATACCGGGTCCGTTGTCCAGAATCCCCAGGCTTACCCTTCTGTTATCGGGCTGACCGGCGGTGATCTTTATCTGTCCGCCATTCTTATCTTTTAGTGCTTCCATGGAATTTCTTACCAGGTTGATAAAGGCCTGCTCCAACAGCTTCTGGTCTCCCATAATACCTACAGAAGGATCGTCTGCGGCGATCTCCATCCTGATCCCTGCCTTATTCAGATCCTCCTTGAACAGCAGTTCCAATCCTTCGAAAAACTCTGATACAAACATCTTTCCGGGCACCGGATCAGGCAATCGGGAGAAATTCTTGTAGTGCTCCATAAACTCCACCAGGGCATTGCTGCGTTGTTGAATCAGTTCTGAGCTCTGAAGCAGGTCCCTGGCCGCACCATTTTCAAGAATCAGCCTTCCTTCCTTATCCGTCCTGCCCTGTTTTAGTTTCATCTGAATTCCATCGCCCAGAGTGGAAATAGGAGTTACTGAATTGGAGATCTCATGGGAAAGCACCCGGGTCATTTTCTGCCATGACTCGATCTCATTAGCTTCCAGCTGGGAGCCTATATCCTGAATAGAGATAATCTTCAGCGTCCGTTCCTCCAGCTTGAGCAGGGAAACCCTTGCCAACACGTGTGCGACCGCCAGACCCTTCCGTTTAAGGGTCAGTACATTTCCGGATTCATATCTGATTTTGGATAGTCTGGCGGACAGGCCATTCTGAATCACATCCAATTCATCAAGGTGCTCCAGGCGGTTCACTCCCAGGGTTTGCAAAGCAGCATCGTTCACTACTTCTATTTTTCCCCCATCCTCAATAACGATAATTCCCGTCTCCATGTGCTGGATTATCCCTTCCAGCAATATGGATCCCTTCTCTTTCTCCAACCGGATTCGGTTGATCTCATCATTCACTTTCTTGAAGCTGTGATGTAATCCCTGGAAGTTTTTTCTACCCGACCCTTCCAGTGTACCACGGAAGTATCCTCGTGGGTCAGAAGAAGTAGAAAGCGGGCCAGGTTCCTGTTGGTCCGGTTCAGATATACAAAGAGCAGAACAATCTGCAGAAGGGCCAGCAATGACAGAAATACAAGGGTAAAAAAGCGTTCCTGCCTGATCACCAGGTAGGAAAGAGCCATCAGATTGGACACCAGCAATATGATCCTGGTCAGTATGCTGGTCTGAAAACTATTATAAACCATATTTCCTGATTTTATGGTAAAGGGTGGTTCTGGATATCCCGAGTTCCGAGGCAATGCTGGCATAATTTCCATTGTATTTTGCCAGGGCCCTGCCAATGGTATTTTTCTCCACCTGTTCCAGGTTCAGACTGCTTTCTTCTACCGCTGATGTAAATGAAAGCCTGATGTCTTCGGCCTGAATGCTATCACTTTCGGCCATAATCACCACATTTTCCATGACATGTTGTAATTCCCTTATATTGCCCGGCCACGAATACCGGTAGAGTTTATCATGGGCCTTTTTGCTTAAGCGCAGACGCTTCTTCCTGTATTTATTACTAAATCGCTCCAGGAAATGCCCGGCAAGTATTCCAATGTCCTCCCCTCGTTCCCTGAGTGCAGGCGATTCGATCCGGATGGTATTGATCCTGTAATAGAGATCCTCTCACAGGTAATGATTTAGCAGCCCCTACAGGAATGATCTCCCGGTTCTGCAGGACCGATAAAAGTTTGGATTGAAGGTGAAGGGGTATGTTCCCGATCTCGTCCAGGAACAGCGTGCCCCCGTGTGCGGCTTCGAATCGCCCGGCACGGTCACTCTTTGCATCTGTAAAAGCTCCCTTTCTGTGACCAAACAATTCGCTTTCAAAAAGGGTGGCGGTGATGGATCCCAGATCTACCGTCACAAACAACTGATTTTTTCTTTCGGATTGCCGGTGAATCTCCCAGGCGATCAACTCCTTCCCGGTACCATTCTCTCCCTGGATCAACACCGAGGTATCGGTCCCGGCTACCTTCTTGATGGTCCGGTGCATCTCCTGGATCCGGGGAGACTATCCGATGATCCCGGGATACTTCCGCTCTGTGTTTTCCACCAGCAGCTCCTTACTGGTTTCCAGTTCTTTCACCTTTCTCCTGAAGTCAGTCAGTTTACAGGCCGAATTAAGGGTGGAGATCAGTTTCTCCCCCTTCCATGGCTTCTGAATAAAATCAAAGGCTCCCAGCTTCATGGCGTTTACGGCCAGGTCAACATCGCCGTAGGCCGTAATCATTATGACCGAGAGGTCCTGGTCTCTCTTCAATATCTCCTTCAGCCAGAAAAGCCCTTCGTTGCCGGTATTCCTCCCGGCAGTAAAATTCATGTCCAGCAATACCGCATCAAATGCTTCACTTTCCATAAGCGAATAGAGTCTGTTGGGATCCCAGAGAGGGATTACTCCTCTGGCTTCCCCGCGGAGCATCAGTTCCAAGGATTCCAGGTCCACGGGTAAAAGTCAAACCTATTTCACTGCTAATCAATGCATAAGATTCTGTGGCATATGGATTGAATTTACAATAGGAACCCTGGGAATCCCCCGGAAAAAGTCAGAACTCTAAATTTAATATCATGTGGAAAAGCTTTATTAAATCCTCATTCCGTGTCCTGGTTCGTCACCAGGCCTTTTCTGTTGTGAATACCCTTGGACTGGCCCTGGGCATTTCCGTATTCATCGCACTGGCCCTGTATATTCAGTTCGAACTGAGTTTTGATAAGTTCCATGTGAATGCTGAAAGGATGTATCGTGTGGAACAATTGATGGATGAAGGAAACCGAATGGAGAGAATGATGGGTACGCCGGAACCGCTCTGGCAGGTTCTGGAAAATGATTTTCCCGAGGTGGAGGCTTCCATGCGACTGGTGGAGCAGGAGTTTGAGCTTACTCCTGAAGAGGGGGAGCCCTTTGTGACCGAACTGTTTTTTGTGGAGGATAATTTCCTGAGCTCCTTCAGCTTTCCTTTTCTATATGGGGATGCCTTAACTGCCCTTGCTGAACCCATGAATATGGTTCTGACAGAAAGTACGGCTAATAAACTATTTGGCGAAGCCAATGTGATTGGGAGGGATTATAGGCTGGGAGATGACCTGTTTAAGATCACGGGCCTCCTGGAACCATCCCCTCAGGGAAGGAAAGGGCACGCTGTATGAGGGCGGACTCCGTATTCCTACTATAGTTCGCTGGCCGGGAACAATTGAAGGCGGACGAATCTCGGAAGAGCTGATTATCAGCACTGATATTTATCCTACCGTGGCCGAGTTGGCCGGAATTACAGTCGATCATAAAATTGAGGGGCTAAGCCTGCTCCCTCACATGCTTCGATCTGAGCTACTTGATCGCGAAACCCTTTACTGGCATTACCCCCATTACCATATCGGGATGCCTGGTGGTGTCATCCGGGAAGGTGATTTCAAGCTAATCGAGTATTTTGAGACCGGCGAGCTAGAGTTATATAACCTCAGGGAGGATCTGCAGGAATCTCACAACCTGGCTGGCGAGTTTCCTGAAATAGCTAAAGAGTTACAGATTAAACTGAACAGGTGGCGGGAAGAGAACGGGGCAAAGATGCCCATCCCTAATACCGGATACATACCAGAATCCAGATAACCTATGCTACTATGAGTACGAATATTCTGAACATCGGCCTGGCACAGATCTCCCCTGTATGGCTGGACAAGGATCAAACCAGGGAGAAGATCAGAGGATACATACAAAAAGCAGGGGAAGAGGATTGCGACCTGGTTGTATTCGGAGAAGGATTGCTCCCGGGCTATCCATTCTGGCTGGGCCTGACCCATGGCACCGATTTCAACTCCAAAATGCAGAAAGAGATCCATGCACACTATGTTCGAAATTCGGTTCAGATTGAGGCCGGTGATCTTAATGTGCTTTGTGAAGCAGCAAAGAAGAATAAGGTCGCTGCCTATGTGGGAATCATTGAACGGGCAAAAAACCGGGGAGGTCACAGCCTTTACTGCTCCCTGGTCTACATCGATAAGCTGGGGGAGATCCTTTCGGTACACCGAAAGCTGCAACCCACCTATGAGGAGCGGCTTACCTGGTCGCATGGTGACGGGCATGGCCTTCAGGTGCATCCACTGAAGGAATTTACAGTGGGGGGACTTAATTGCTGGGAAAACTGGCTGCCTTTAGCAAGGGCCGCGCTATACGGACTGGGTGAGGACCTGCATGTGGCGGTCTGGCCATCAACCGTGAAAACAGAAGACTAACAAACTTTTCTCCATTTGCATTGAACATTTCTTAATCTCATTCGTTCTTAAATAGGAATCATTCTTATTTAATAATAATTACTGTGAAAATAAGCAGTGAACAGCTCAGTCAGAAACTCAGGGATGCCGGAATGAAGGTCACCCCCCAGCGCTATGCTATCCTGGAGGCT
Organism: Bacteroidota bacterium; assembly: GCA_034722835.1. GTDB lineage: Bacteria > Bacteroidota > Bacteroidia > Bacteroidales. The sequence goes on from JAYEOJ010000560.1 coordinate 4,838, forward strand.
GTCCATACGATGGCCAATCACCCCACAGCCGAACAAATCATCGATTATATCAGAAAAACTCACCCGGGAATTGCCACGGGAACCGTCTATAATGTTCTGGATGCGATGGTGGAAAAAGGGCTGGTCCAGCGGGTCAAAACCGACAAAGATGCCATGCGCTACGATGCGGTCATGAAAAAGCACCACCATATCTACTGTGCCGAATCTGAGAGGATCGAAGACTATTTCGATGAAGAGCTGGACGAGATACTCAAAGCTTATTTCCGAAAAAAAAATCTGCCAGGTTTCGAAATTGAAAACATTATCCTGCAGATAAAAGGGAATTTTGACGACTAGTATAAACAATAAATAACAGATTATTCATTTAAAACAACATCAATATGGAAGAACAAGTTCAAGTAACAAGCATGCCTCGTATAGGCGACAAAGCACCCGAATTTAAAGCCAAAACCACCCAGGGGAACATTCATTACCCATCCGACTATAAAGGAAGCTGGACCATCCTTTTTAGTCACCCTGCTGATTTTACTCCGGTCTGCACCACCGAGTTTATGACCTTTGCCACCCAGGAGGAGAAATTTGCCAAGGCAAATTGCAAACTGGTGGGCCTGTCAGTGGATGGCCTGTACAGCCACATTGCCTGGCTAAGAAGGATCCAGGAAACCATGGAATTCAAGGATATGAAAAATGTGGATGTGAAGTTTCCACTTATCGAAGATATCACCATGGATGTAGCTAAACTTTACGGAATGATACAGCCCAACGAAGATACCACCAAGGCAGTCAGAGCCGTATTTTTCGTGGATCCCAAAGGCATTATCCGGACCATCATCTACTATCCCCTTAGTGTTGGACGGAATTTTGACGAACTCTACCGAGTACTGGTAGCCCTTCAGACTACCGATGCTTTTGACTGTGCCACACCGGCTGACTGGCGCCCGGGCGATGATGTGATAGTACCCCCCGCCGGATCATGTGGAACCGCTGCGGACCGTATGGAAGGAAAAGAAGAAGGTGTTGAGTGTGTAGACTGGTTCTTCTGCACCAAGAAGATTAGTGAGGAGACAGTTTGGAAAACTGTGCTAAAGTAAATTCACCCGATTTCTTTAGAGAAAAAGGCTGAGCCCATATGGATTCAGCCATTTTTCTTGTTTGGACCACACTGCCAGGTATCACTCCCATTCAGGAAACTGAGTAATATTTAGATCCAGTTTGGCTATGGTCTTTATATCCTTCTTGCTAAGCTCAAAGTCGAAAATGTCTAAATTCTCAATCATATGTGTTTTCTGTGAACTTCTCGGGATGGCAACAATACCTCTCTGGTAGTGCCACCTTAAGCATACCTGAGCAATGCTCTTATTATACTGTTTGCCAATATCGGCCAGCGTCTGGTTTTCAAATATTTCATTTCGACCTGCTGCGAAAGGGGACCAGGCTTCCATTTGTATATCCCTTTTTTTCAAATCTTTGTAAGCATTGTGCTGCTGAAAGAACACATGTGTTTCGATTTGATTGACCGTAGGTTTGGTTCTGGCATATGCCAACAACTCATCTAAATGATCAGGTTCAAAATTGCTCAGTCCGATTGCTCTGATTCTACCTTCCTTGTAAAGATCTTCCATGGCCTGCCAGGTACCTTTAACATCGCCACGGGGCCGGTGGATGAGGTATAAATCAAGGTAATCTGTTCCCAGTTTGTATAAGGATGTCTCGAAAGCTTTTTTTGTTGTTTCGTATCCTGAATCGTCAACCCAAAGCTTTGAAGTGATAAATAGTTCTTTTCTGTTGATCTTACTTTTCTTTATCCCTTCTCCAACAGATTCTTCATTTCCGTATACTTTGGCTGTATCAATAAGACGGTAACCAACAGAAATTGCATCCGACACACATTGCACACAGGTAGGGCCTGTTAGGGTGTTCGTGCCAAAACCAATCATTGGCATGGGGATGCCATTATTCAACGTAACGGTTGGAATTGAGTTTTCCGTCAGCCCGGGCTTAAGAGCACCGAATGCACGATGAGCAGTTGCAGGTAAAATTACCGTTGAAGCAGCAAAGCTTGATCCAATTTGTAAGAACTTTCGACGTTTCATCATGTTGGCAGTTAAATTCGACTTTTTAAGAGCGCATTCCTAATCGGTGAACATGGCCTGGTAATCGGGATCATCTTTGATCTTATTGACCAGGAACTCTTTGCAGAAATGGCGGCGCTTTCGCACATATCCTTCACTTCGGAAACCAAGCGCCTCAGCAATTTCAGATGAGCTGAGGTCCTGGGCAGTAAGTTGAAGTATTTTCTGGCAATCTTCAGGGATTTTAAGCAGGGTACGCTGATAAATAGCCATCCGGAGATCCTTATCTTCTACCGGCAAGGGCTCTTCGAATTCAATCCGATCCTCCATATCCCGGTTAAGCGGATCGATTTCAATCTTCTTAATCTGTCTAAGATGTTTCAGCCAGAGGAGGCGGGCAATGGAGTAGATATAGGTGGAAAATGCTGAATCAAGTTTAAAATCGGAATCATCACGCAACTTCTTGAATATCACGATCAAGGCTTCCTGAAATATATCCTCCGCATCAGTTTCAGCCCCAGCATTATGAAGGATCAGCTGCTTGACCGGGGTAAAGCTGTTCTTATAGATATATTGCAAAATACGGTTATCCCGTTTTCTTAATCCGGCTACTATTTCTTCATCCGACAGCCTTTTCACTGAAAGTGGGTTGAATTTGCTGAACGACAAATATAAGTATTAAGTCATTCCTCCGATTAGCTTAAGCAATAAAAACTTAGGTCTTACAGTCCGGTGACACGGCTTATCATCTTCTTTAGGGCTGCTGAGCAGACCGGGCAAAAGGCTGCGCCATTGGTATGCATCCGGCAGTCAATCATGGGCCGGAATACTCCTTTGCTTACATATCCACCTCCTTCGTATACGCCAACCACTTCTCCATAAGCTGCCTCCGCAGGAGTCGGAACCGGAGTTCCTTCGGATATCATATGCTTCCATTTTGAATCAAAATCAACCAGGGTGGTAAGATTTGGATTCCAGGGCTCCAATTCCAGGGGAAAGAAATCGTTGTAGGCCACAGATGAGTTGAAATATTCATCTGCCAGTCCGCCAAAAGCATGCCCGAATTCATGGATCACCACTGCTCTCGACTGGAGGTTATCAGCGGCAGAAATGCTGTAGTGGTTAAAGATGCCTCCGCCTCCGTATTTATCTGTATTCACCAGGATATAGATCTGATCATAGGGGGCACATGCCGCCACATCACAAACTGACTTGTAATCCATAGTGGTCATATAGCGTTCAATACCAAAGGTATAGAAGCTGGAGTTCACTACGGTGTTTTTCCAGATTCCCTGGCCCGGAATATCGGTGCCTGAATCCGGACCGGCCGACAGGACTGCCCTGACATTAAAATGCTGCCTGTTGCTGAGAAATGGTTCCTCAGAGAAAATATATCCGGCCGAGCGCCTGGCATCATCCACAAACTTATCCATCTCCTCTGCCGTATAGCCCTCAGCAATGAACAAAATATCCACTTTCTCTTCTGCACTACCATTGATCTCAATATCCATCACTTCAAAGCGATGGGGATTTCCCGGATCCGAATAGAAAGATGCAGGATCGAAGGTACCTGACCAGCTCTTTTTGAAGATGCCCTTGCTATCGCGATCATGGATTTCCACAACTACTGTCTCTAATGGCCAGGGAAACCTGAGCACATGAGGATA
>JAYEOJ010000561.1:0-2046 GCA_034722835.1 Bacteroidota bacterium
TAACCTTGCTGTCGCTAGTGATGCCCCAGTCGGTGCAAACAACCCCGTCAAAACCAAGAGAATCGCGCAATAAAACTGTGATAATCTCCTTGTTAAATGCAAAACCAACATCTTCACTGGTCTGTCCCACGGGAATTCCATAATATGGCATTATCTGCGCGGTGTGGGCAGCCAGGGCTCCCTCTATAAAAGGAATTACGTGATAATCAAAGTTATCCCCCGGGTAGGCTTGATCTTTTCCAAAGGCGAAATGTGCATCATCACCCTTCAGCTGGGGTCCTCCTCCTGAAAAATGTTTGGACATACAGGCCACACTATTTATTCCCAACGTATCGCCCTGGAAACCCAGCACATATGCTAAGGTCATTGCTGCTGATAAATTAGCGTCCTCTCCGAAGGTTCCATTAATCCTTGCCCACCTGGGTTCTGTGGCAAGGTCAGCCATGGGGTGCAGGGCTACAGTAAGTCCCACTGCCCGGTATTCCTGCCGGGCGATATCTCCAAACTCACGTACCAGCATGGTATCCCTTGTGGCTGCCAATCCAAGTGGATTTGGCCAGGCTGAAAAGGCAGATGTTAGGATGGAGGCACCCGGATTGTTATCAGCAGAATGTCGGGGATCGGTGGCGATGGTAATGGGGATCCCAAGCCTCATTCGTTCTGCAAACTTTTGCAGATTGTTATTAAAAAGGGCCATGATATCCGGATCATAGGCATTCAGTATATTGACAGAGTTTAATTTCTTGGTGACCAGCAATTCTGAGGCAGGAGGAACCATCAGTGCAATCATCATATCAAATGGATTCCTCGACAGTTTGGGCTTATCGTAGGGCAAGCCCTCAGCTGTCATTCCGATCATGGAAACAAACATGCATCCGGCTTTCTCCTCCAGGGTCATCTGTCCAAGCAGATCCTCCACCCGCTCCTCCATCGGAGCCCTGCTGTCTTCATAAACATCCAGGGATCCGTTTTTATTCAGGTCACGGAATGTATGGCCATTGACGCTTAGTTCAGGAGCTACTTCGCCAAGCTGGGAATAGAGTTCCTTTGCCGCTTTTCCTTTCACGGCAGAAAATACCAGCATGAGCAGGAGAATGACTCCGATCAGGGAAGCAAAAAAGATCCCAATAATTTTCAATACTTTTTTCATGAGTTTGATGCAGTTAAATTTGTGCACAATAATACAACGAATAAATATTGTGTGCAAATGACACATTAATTTATATCTTTACATTATGAATGCATCAAAAGACCACAATGTTTTCCTGACAGATACTTCCTCCCTTCTGCCGGGTGTATCCATTGACTGTGTAGTAATTGGCTTTGACCTTCAGGAACTTCATATCCTTTTGCTAAAATTAAAAGAATATCCTCTATGGATGCTGCCGGGTGGATTTATTCAGCTGGAAGAAGACATGGATCAGGCAGCCACCAGGATCCTGGAAGAACGCACTGGAATCAAACTTCCGTACCTGAAGCAGTTTCACACCTTCGGTGATGTGAACAGAAGAGGTGATAAAAAAATCCATGAGCTCATTAAAAACGGAGGGGAACCTTTTACAAGCATACACGCCTTCCTTGAACAGCGTTTTATTAGTTCAGGCTACCTCTCCCTGGTGGATATGCGAAATTGTGATCCTACACCGGATGGCTTGAGTGATGAGTGTACCTGGATACCAGTAAATGAATTGCCCGAACTTAATTATGACCATAGCGATATTGTTGCTAAAGCATTGGAGCAACTCAGGAGCAGAATCAATTATATGCCGGTTGGATTCTCCCTTTTGCCTGAGAAATTCACCATGAAAGAGTTCCAGACGCTGTATGAAAAAATCCTTGGAAGAAGTCTGGACCGGGGAAATTTCCAGAAGAAAATGTTGAAGCTGGGATTTCTGGACCGGCATGAAAAGCAACTTACCGGAGGAGCACACAAGGCACCCTACCTCTACACCTTTAACCAGAAGCGATACAATGAACTGGTGGAGAAAGGGATCGGGTATATTAGTTAACAAGGCTTATCTGATTAATAGGTCAACAGGTTAATAA
>JAYEOJ010000562.1:0-2046 GCA_034722835.1 Bacteroidota bacterium
TATGAGCCACTGGGGATTTATCTGGAAATTCAGGAGGGCGATGGCAAAATTGGGATAATCGTAGGCTCCTCCGATATAAATCCGGGAATCCATCAGTCCCGCTGTCAGGCTTGCCTTAAAGGTGGTGGAAGCCTGGCTGTAGTCCACCAGGACCGAAGGCTTCAAACGAAATGCCTCACTGAAATTAAACTGGTATGCTCCTGTCAGGATAAACCTGTAGTTATTAAAGTCGAAGGAACCAATACTTTGATTCTCTGAAGGTATGGAAAGAAGCTCAGGGGCAGAGATTCCAATAAAAAACTGCTCTGCATAATACATAATGCCTGTCCCGAAGTTAGGGAACCATTGCTGGTAGGGATCCGCCGGAAAAGCCGGATCACCGAGATCCCGCAGGGCAATGTTGCTCAGATCACTGTTCATTCCATACATGCCGGCCGAGAGCCCAAAGGCCAGCCGGCCGCTGCCCAGGTAGATCCTGTATGCATAGGTAGTCATAATGGAATAGAGATTCTGCACATCGGGAATGTTGTTATAGGACACCACTCCCCCAATGGCCACTTTGGAGCCTCCCACCGGGCTATGAACATTAAGCTGCATATCGGAGGGTCCCAGTTCTCCATAGAGGGCCGAACGATAAAGCGAACTAACACTGATGGCATCCCTGAAACCGCTGAAAGCAGGATTAATGGTGGTCCAGGTCAGGTGGTAATTGCTCACAGAAGGGATCAGCGTGTTCTGGGCAGAGCCAGCCACAACTGCAATCACAAATAATCCTATGAGCAATATTCTCTTCATCCTATTCTCTTTCAACTACAACATAACCTTTAATATCGAATGTATAGTTCCCGTCAATCTCGTGGGTAATATAGGTCAATACAAAATAATACGTACCCGAGGGAACCGGGTTCCCGTTGCTGGCCCGTCCATCCCAGACCACCATCTCATCATCTCTCAGGCCGTTTAAGATCAGGGAAGGATCAACGTCAAGCTCGTCCACATTCTCATTGTTTATGGTTCTGACGGTGCTTCCCAGGGAATTGAAGAAGGAAATGGAGAATTCATCGGCATAGGGCAGTCCCTGCATAATGAAATACTCATTGCTCATATCCCCGTTGGGTGAAAATCCATTGTAATTTTTCACCTCGTATCGACGTACAACAGTTACATAATCGGAAGTGGTACAGGTTCCTTCGTCCTCTCCATTGGTTACGGTCCATCTGAATTCATTTTCCTCTCCAAGGTCCAGTCCTGTGACCAGGGTATTGGGATTATTTTCTTCATCAATTTGTCCGTTACCCATGACCACTGTCCACGTTCCAATTCCCGCTGTGGGTGGATCGGCCCTCAGATGAACATAGTCGACCAGCCATAATACCGTATCCGGCCTGGCATTAGCAGGTGCCGGTTGCTCAAAAAAGTGCAGGTCGATGGAGTCCATTCCGGCACAGTCGCCTGCCTCACTCCGTAAATAAATCCGGTATTCTCCGTAATCGGCAGGATTGTCCGGTATGGACACATTGTACTCGTTGGCCCCGCCTCCCGGAGAGAAGAAGACCGAACCAGCCGGCACACTCCATCTGCTGGTGGTCCCGTTATTCGGATCCATCTCCAGTAAAGCCGTTGTACTGCAGACCTTGAAACTATCCCGAGCTTCTCCATCTACCAGGATTTCCGGATCGGGCCTGCGGGAAAGATTTACCACCACCGGATTGCCGGTCAGGTTGCCAGCCGGTGAAACACAGGCGTAGTCATCCCCCTCGGGATAATAGCTGATGGACTCCAGTTCATAGGTATAGGTCACATGATCGGCTCCCTCGGTATCCATCACGATGCCCATGGTATCATTATCCTGGTCCAGGGACCCCGGTCCGATCCCCGTGTGCACGCCATCTTTCAGGTAAACCTCCCAGGGCGTCATGAAATGTCCGGGGGTCAGTGCATCCATATTCAGATCCACCTGTAATACTGTATCCTTCTCACAGGCCGGGAAAGATGCATCGGTCAGCGCCCCGCCCGGAAGTTGCATGATTGTCACCAGCATGGCAT
>JAYEOJ010000563.1:0-8568 GCA_034722835.1 Bacteroidota bacterium
CATGCCATAGGGCAGAGAAGGCCCGGGAAAAGTATGGCCATGAAAGCCGGTTCCAATAAAGGGATCAACATATTGTAGCAGGTCCTCTTGATCAGATAAGACTGAATTGGTACGGGTGCAGGCCACAAACAGGCCTGTAAGACAGGTGGATAACAGTAACAGTATAAGGGATGGCTTCTTTCTCATGGTTTATTTTTAGTTCTTCAAAAATAGTCAAAGCTGATCAATTTTCAGCCCCGCTGTATTTCCAGGCATTTCAGTTCATTCCTCCATTTAAGGGATAATTCTGATGTTTCATCTATATTCGCAACGGAGATAATTATGGTCCTTTTTGCTGCGACAGGAACCGAATATGGTAATCCCATTAAAAAAGGACAATAAATAAAGAGAAAATGAAGCTTACCGGATTAAGACATCAAATTATTCTGGCATTGGTCATCCTGATGCCGGCCATATGCTGGTCACAGAACAAGTTAAAGTATGACAAACCTTCAACAGTCTGGGAGGAGGCATTGCCGCTGGGGAACGGAACTCTGGGGGCCATGGTGTACGGTGGTGTGACCCAGGAGCAGATCCAGTTTAATGAAGAAACCCTCTGGACGGGCCAGCCCCATGATTATGCGAATAAAGGCTCCCACCAGTACCTGGGTGAGATCAGGCAACTGTTAAGGGATGGAAAGCAAAAAGAAGCCGAAGAACTGGCCATGGAGAAGTTTATGAGTACCCCGTTGAGGCAGAAGACCTACCAGCCCTTTGGGGATCTGATTATAGATTTTCCCGGACACACAGTGTACCAGAATTACGAACGTACGCTGGACCTGGAAACGGCAACCTGTCAGGTTACATACGATATGGAGGATGTCAGATTCAAGCGGGAGGTTTTCATAAGCCAACCCAGCGGCGTATTGGTGGTTCATTTAAGTACTGAAAAAGCTGGCGAATTGGATTTTCATTGGAGACTGGACTCCCGTCATTTTCGGAAATCTGTGCAAAGTGATGGAGACAAGATGGGACTTTCTGTTACGATTCCGGATGGAGTCCTGCGGGGGCATGCAATTGCCCGGGTTATTACCGATGGAAAGCTTAATCCCGGCTATGATAAAATCTCCATTTCAGGCGCCACATCAGCCACCATTTTTCTGTCGGCTGCCACCAATTTCAAAGATTACAAAACCATTGGAGGAAATCCCGACCGATGGGCTGAAAATCTGGTGAACAGGGCAGTTTTGGAAGGCTATTTAAAAATAAAGGAATGGCATTTGGAAGAATACCAATCGCTGTTTAAGCGGTTTAGTATTGATCTGGGATCAGGTGATGAAGCTGCCTCTGCTTTTACCAACGAGCGGATCCGGAATTTCTGGAAGGAAGCAGATGACCCACAGTTACTGGCTCTTTATGTGCAATATGCCAGGTACCTGCTAATCTCAAGTAGCAGGCCCGGCACGCAGCCGGCCAATCTTCAGGGCATCTGGAACGATCTGCTGAATCCTCCCTGGGATTCCAAGTACACTACCAATATCAACATTGAAATGAATTACTGGCCCTCCGAGCTGACAAACCTTTCGGACTGCCACGAGCCGCTTTTTAAGATGATCAAGGATCTTTCCGAAACGGGCGCGTTGACAGCCAGAGAGCATTATAATTGCCGGGGGTGGGTATTTCACCATAACACGGATATCTGGAGAGGTTCGGCTCCCATAAATCATTCCAACCATGGTATCTGGGTGACGGGCGGAGCCTGGTTTTGCACACATCTTTGGGAGCACTACTTATATACACGTGATCTGGAATTCCTGGAAGAATATTATCCGCTCATGAGGGGGGCTGCACTATTCTTTACCGATTTTCTAACAGAGGACCCGGTGTCGGGCTATTTGATCAGTACGCCATCCAATTCTCCGGAGAACGGGGGACTGGTGGCGGGGCCCTCCATGGATCACCAGATAATACGTTCCTTGTTCAAAGCCTGTGTTGAGGCTTCAGCCTTACTGGATTCTGATCAGGAATTTGCCGGACAACTGGAGGCTATGATTCCAAAAATTGCCCCCAATAAAATTGGGAAACACGGACAATTGCAGGAGTGGATGGAGGATAAGGATGATCCCGATAACCATCACCGGCATGTGTCTCATCTTTGGGGGGTACACCCGGGAAATGACATCAACTGGGAAGACAGTCCTGAACTGATGGAGGCGGCCAGGCAATCACTGGTATTTCGTGGAGATGAAGGTACCGGATGGAGCCTGGCATGGAAGATCAATTTCTGGTCCAGGTTCCTGGAAGGTGACCGGGCATATGAGCTGGTTCAGATGTTGCTGAGCCCTGCAGAAGAGCCAGGCAGGTCCATCCGTGGGGGTACTTATCCCAATCTGTTTGATGCCCATCCGCCTTTCCAGATTGACGGCAATTTTGGAGGCGCTGCAGGCATTGTTGAAATGCTTGTTCAAAGCCACATGGGATATATTCATATTTTACCGACACTGCCTTCAGCTTTGCCGGACGGAGAGCTATCCGGGGTGTGTACCCGGGGTGGATTTGAACTTTCTTTCTCGTGGGAGTCTGGCGAACTAAAAGAAATAGAGGTGCTTTCAAAAGCCGGAGAGCCGTGCACATTGAAATACGGAGAGAAACATGTTGAGTTTAAGACTGAATCAGACCAGGTGTACAGGTTTAATTCCAAGCTGAAAAAACTATAGGCACAAGTGTATTTATATTGACTTCAAAGAGCCTTCTTAGTATATTACGCTTGAATGAAGCAGGTCATATACAAAATTCCGGGAATTCTGGATTCAGAAGAGAGGATTCAGCTGATCACCATTCTTTCAACCCATGGATCTGCACCACAGGTACCCGGATCCACAGCTCTTTTTTCCAAGGGCAGGCTTATGGCTGGCACCCTTGGAGGCGGGGTGCTGGAGGGAGATGCCATGCAGAGGGCTGAAAGGACACCTGAAGAGGGAGCCTCCTGTATTTACTCCTATGAGCTGAATTCAGACATCGACTCCCGGGAAGGTGCCATATGTGGAGGCTCTGCTCTGCTATTGCTGGATGCCGAACCCGCTGGGTCCAAAGATACTTTTATACAAATGGACCGGGATCTGCGCCAGGGAAAGGGTGGAGTGCTGGTAGCACGTATTCTGGGATCGCATCCTGTGGAAATTCAGCGGGCCTGGTTTAAAGAAAACGGGAAGATTCCTGCAGGCTGGGAATCTTTTGCGAAGCAGTTTGACAAACAACTGGCTAAAGACGAGGTGCATTACCAGGAGATTGCTACAGAAGAATTCATTTTTCTTCAGCCTCTCAAACCACTTGAGGAATTAATCATAGCAGGTGCAGGGCATATTGGCAAAGCCCTTTGCCATATGGCTTCTTTACTGGATTTCCGGGTGACCGTTATTGATCCCAGGGAAGAATATGCCAATCCTGAGCAACTTCCGGATGCCGGCCGGATCCTGGTAAATCCGGTGGGAGATACCATGACAAAGCTATCCCTTACTGATCGTACATATATAGTCATTGTTACCAGGGGTCACCAGGACGATGCTGCAGCTCTGAGGGCATGCGTCAGCTCGGATATTCCGTACATTGGAATGATTGGCAGCAGGCGGAAGGTCAAACTGATGCGGGAAGAATTTATAAAACAGTCCTGGGCCACGGCTAAACAATTTGACCGGGTGCACGCCCCAGTGGGACTGGAAATTAATTCAAACACGGTGCAGGAGATCGCATTAAGTATTGCCGCCCAGTTGGTCCAGGTCAGGAACAGGGAAGGGAAGGACCTCAGGGTTCAGGCTGTGATCCTGGCTGCCGGGGAGTCGTTGCGCATGGGGAAGCCCAAGATGCTGCTTCCTTTCGGAGACGGGAATATGATCGAAAACGTAGTAGGATGTTCCATCTCCTCCCTCAACGAGAAGACCACGGTGGTCCTGGGTGCAAATGCCGGCCCGATTGAAGAATCCATTGGAAATAGCCAGGTGGAGATCGTGCAGAACGAGAACTACAGGAAAGGCATGTTATCTTCCCTGCAGTGCGGACTAAAAAGTTTGTCCGGACCAATTGATGGAATGATGGTCCTGCTGGGGGATCAGCCTCTGATGGATACCGAAACCCTGAACAGGCTGATCCTGGCATTCAGAAGATCCACCCGGGGTATTTTCATTGCCACTTACCAGGGTAAAAGGGGACACCCGGTGCTGATATCCAGGAAATTTTTCAACGAAATCCTGAATATGTCCGATCAGAGGAACCTCAGGGATTTTATTGCGCAATATCCTGAAGAAATTGAAGAGGTTGAAAGCGATCAGCCGGGCGTACTAAAAGATATTGATACAGAACAAGAATACCAGGAAGAACTAAACAATCTAACGAAGCGTGTATGAAAACAATCCAATTTAAACTGAATGGCGAAGCCGCCACGGTCTCAGTGATGCCGGAAGAATCCCTGATGGGCGTGATCCGTGAAAAACTGGGACTCACCGGAACCAAATTTGGCTGTGGTTCAGGCTTCTGTGGATCCTGTACGGTTATTATGGACGGTGAAGCGGTGCGAGCTTGCATTACCCCGGCCACCGATGCCGAGGGAGCCTCCGTACTTACCATTGAAGGTTTAGCCAGGAATGGCAGCCTCCATCCTCTTCAGGATGAATTCATGAAACTGGATGCCCTGCAATGTGGCTATTGCACACCCGGTATGATCATGAATGCCTACGGACTACTCCTGAATAATCCTGAACCCTCCAGGGAGGAGATAGTTATTGCCATGGATGAAAATCTTTGCCGGTGCGGAGCACACGGACGGATCATTCAGGCCATACAGAATGCAGGAAAAAGAATGACAAAAACCGTGATGCCATGAAAAGAGATAAGCAATACAACGAAAGGTTGTTCAAAAGCATGCGTAATCCCCATGAGATCGATCGCAGGGGATTTATGAAGCGTATCGGAGGGGGACTGGTGGTGGCATTTTCCATCGGGGAACTTCCGTTGAGCGGAAGGATGTTTCAGGACGGTGAGGAAACTCCCGGGGTGAATGCTTATCTGAGGATCGGGGAGGATGGCAGGGTTAAACTGTTTGTGGGAAAGGTGGAGTTGGGACAGGGTCCCATTACCTCCCTGCCCATGGAGCTGGCCGATGAACTGGATGTAAAACTTGAGGTGGTGGATATGGTGATGGCGGATACCGACCTGTGCCCCTGGGACGAAGGGACCTATGGTTCCCTCTCCACCCGGACCTTTGGACAGGTCCTGCGGGCTGCCGCGGCCAAAGCACGGGCCTTACTTCTTGAAATGGCTGCCAGGGAGCTTTCTGTGGATATTGAAAGTCTGGATGTAAAGGACGGGGTGGTTACAAGCACAACGCTTCCCCAAAAAAGTATTTCTTACGCCGAGCTCACCAAGGGAAAGGAAATCCTGGAAACCTCAGATGGAAAGGCAAAACTGAAAAAACCTTCAGAATTTAAGATCATGGGTAAGCCCCGATTTCGGGTAGATGCCCGGGAGAAGGTGACGGGTGAAGCTAAATATGCAGGGGACATCCAGCTACCAGGACTCATGCGTGCGCGCATCCTCCGGCCACCATCACTGGGAGCGAAGCTGACTGCTGTTGATACCTCAGCTGCCGAAGCCATGGAAGGTGTGAAGGTGGTGAAAGATGGCGATCTTGTTGCTGCTCTGCATGCTTCAACTCATGTGGCCGAATTGGCTCTGGGCAAAATAGAAGCTGAATGGGAAGAAACAGAGTTGGATCTGGATCATGAAAGCATATACGATCATATCATGAAAGTTGCCACGGAGAGTCGTCAACTGGATTCCGGAGGGGACCTGAGCATGGGGGAAAGTGAAGCTGATCGCCAGTTTGATATCACCTACAAGGATCCTTATATCGCACATTCTCCCATCGAGAATCATACTGCTACCGCTGTGATAGAGGAGGGCAGGATGAAGGTATGGGCCAGTTGTCAGACTCCCTATCCCACCAAAGAAGATATTGCAGAAGAGGTGGGGATGGATCTCAAGGATGTGCAGCTATTACCCATATTTGTCGGAGGAGGTTTTGGAGGTAAGATTTACAATCCTCAGGCCCTTGAAGTGGCCCGCCTGGCCAAACTCACAGGAAAACCTGTACAGCTGGTTTATTCCCGGAAAGAAGAATTTATGTATGACCGGTATCGTCCGGCTGCCGTGGTGAAGATCAAATCAGGGCTGAATAAGGAAGGACGGATCACCAATTGGGATTATGCGGTTCACCAGGGAGGAGGACGCGAGGCACCGCATTTCTATGATATTCCGCATCACAGGACACGGGCCTTTTTTGCTCCACAGGGAACTGATGCTCACCCATTGTACACCGGCGCATGGAGAGCTCCCAGCGTAAATACCAATACCTTCGCCAGGGAATCCCAGATAGATATCATGGCCGCCGCTGCCGGGGTGGATCCCCTGGAGTTCAGACTTCGCCATCTGGAGAATAATCCCAGGATGAGCAATGTATTGAAGAAGGGAGCAGAACGTTTTGGCTGGACACCTGCAAAAGGACCCAGCGGAAGAGGATTTGGAATGGCAGCCGGGGTGGATGTGGGTACCGATGTGGTGGTCTTCGTGGAAGTTGAGGTGGATACTTCTACAGGTCATGTGCAGGTGAAGCGGGCCTTAAGTTGCCAGGATATGGGAATTGTTGTTAATCCACAGGGTGCCATTATTCAGGCCGAGGGTTGTATGTTTATGGGTCTCGGCTATGCACTCAGGGAAGAGATCCATTTCGAAGGAAAGAAGGTACTGACTACGAACTTTGATAACTACGGCATTACTCAGTTCAACATGGTGCCTGAGGTGGAGGCCATACTTGTGGATTCAAAGGATGAAGTACCCTATGGAGGGGGTGAACCTCCCATCGTTTGCATGGGTGCAGTTGTTGCCAATGCCATCTTTGATGCTACGGGTGCACGCCTGCTGCGACAGCCATTTACTCCTGAAAGGGTATTGGAGGCTATTAAATCGCTCTGATATTTATGCAAGTTGAGCTCTTTTTTCTATTGGCAATGTTCATCATTGCCTTTCTATACTCTTCGGTGGGGCACGGTGGGGCCAGCGGATACCTGGCCCTTATGGCCCTGTTTGGCGTGGAAGTGGCCCTGATGAAGCCTTCCGCCCTGGTGCTGAACCTGTTTGTGTCCAGCATTGCCTTTTTGTCCTACTATAAGGCAGGGCATTTCAGGATCAGGACCCTGCTTCCATTTGCTGTAGCTTCCATTCCCATGGCCTTTCTGGGTGCCATGCTGGAGATTGCCCCTGATTTGTATAAAAAGATCCTCGGGGCCTGTCTCTTAATTGCTGCCCTGCGGATTGTCATCCGGCCAAGGGGAGAAGATACAGAAGTAAGGAAACTTTCACTCTCCATAGCTTTGTTTAGCGGAGCGGTCATCGGTTTTTTTTCCGGGATGATCGGGATTGGTGGAGGCATCATCCTGAGTCCTCTGCTTTTGCTTACCCGATGGGCAGGGATGAAGGAGACCGCAGCGGTTTCTGCTGCTTTCATTTTCCTGAATTCCCTGGCAGGCTTAAGCGGGCATCTTGCTGCTGGAATGCATCTGTCACCCAGGATTCTTTTGTGGATCGGGGTGGTGGTTGCCGGGGGGCTGGCAGGATCCCTGTCGGGAAGTTTCCGCCTGTCTGTGGTCCAGCTGAAATACCTGGTGACTGCGGTCCTGCTGATAGCCAGTATTAAGCTGTATATAATGTAAAGCATAAAATGATTGAACTGGAAAAAGCGCTGCAGATCGTACAGAAACACCTTCTTTCTCCGGGGAAGGAGGAGGTTTCCCTGGCTGACTCTCCGGGAAGGATCCTGGCTGAAGCGCTAAGGGCGGACAGGGATATGCCCCCCTTTGATAAATCTTCCATGGATGGTTTTGCCTGCAGGAAAGAGGACCTTCCCGCTCCGCTGGAGGTACTGGAATTTATTCCCGCAGGTCAGGTTCCTTCTTTACCCCTGGGAAGGGGACAGTGCAGCCGGATCATGACCGGGGGACAGGTTCCCGATGGGGCTGATTGCGTGATCATGCAGGAATATGTGGAAAAGGAATCTGAAGGGAGAATCCGCTTCACTGGAACATACAGCGAGAGTTATATTTGCAGGAAAGGAGAGGATCTTAAAAAAGGGGATATCCTTTTGCGGGAAGGAACGCTGTTGGATGCCCGGCATCTGGGGATCATCGCTTCGGTTGGTAAAGTGGAGGTGAAAGTCAGACAAAGGATTTGTGCAGGGATTCTGGCCACAGGCAGTGAGCTGGTAGATTTTGAGAAAGTGCCTGAGGGTGCCCAAATCAGGAACTCTAACTCTATACAGCTGACTGCCCAGGTGAAAAGGGCAGGCCATGATGCAAAATTATTGGGTATCGTCCGGGATGAAAAGGATAAGTTGACCCAGAAGATTTCTGAGCTGATGGAGCACTACGACCTGCTATTGGTCACGGGCGGTGCATCCGTGGGCGAACTGGATCTGGTTCCCGATATTCTTCAGAGTCTGGGCTTTAACTCAGCATTTGACCGCCTGGCCATACAGCCCGGTAA
>JAYEOJ010000564.1:0-2041 GCA_034722835.1 Bacteroidota bacterium
AGGTAATAATGGCGCTTTTTTCGGCCCGGGTCAATGCCACATAGAAAAGCCTGCGCTCCTCCTCCAGGTCCTTGGGATTATCGGTACTCATTTGTGAAGGGAACAACTCCTCCTCCACTCCTGCAATAACCAGGTGCTTGAATTCCAGCCCCTTGGCTGAATGGATGGTCATCAGGGTCACCTTATTCCGGTCCTCCTCCTTTTCCTGATCTGCATCGGTCATCAGGGTCACTTCCTGCAGGTATTCAGCCAGCGTCAGGTCTCCTTCCCGTTCCGGATCATCCGTAAATACCTTGATCCCGTTGAGCAGCTCCTCAATGTTCTCATAGCGGCTTACATTCTCCGGGGTCCTGTCGGCCTGCAGATCCCTGATAATTCCGGCTTCATTGGCAATGGTATAGGCCAGATCGAAGGCTTCCATTTCCTGCAGGCGCTGATGGAATCCCTTGATCATCCGGGTGAACCCCTGCAACTTGGTCAGCGTCCCCTTATTGAATCCCAGGTTCACCTGATCGAGGTGGGTAAGCACATCCCAGATGTGGGTGTCAAGCTTTTCCGTATAAGCATTCAACTTATCTATGGTGGTCTTCCCGATACCCCTTAAGGGATAGTTGATGATTCGTTTCAGCGACTCGTCATCCCTGGGATTGACTGTCAACCGGAAATAAGCCAGCAAATCCTTGATCTCTTTGCGCTGGTAGAAGGAAAGCGATCCATACACCTTGTAGGGGATATTCATCCGGCGCAGGCTCTCTTCAAAGATCCGGCTCTGCGCATTGGTCCGGTAAAGAATGGCAAAATCTTTATGTTCCAGCTGTTCCCTGAAACGAAGATCAGAAATGTGTCCGGCCACCAGGAATCCCTCCTCCCGGTCGTCCGCGGCCTTCACCACGCGGATCGGTTCACCCGCTTCATTCTTTGAAAACACCTCTTTGGAAATCTGTCCCCTGTTCTTTTTGATCACAGAGTTGGCCGCTTTCACAATGGTCTGGGTGGAACGGTAGTTCTGCTCCAGCTTGAAAATGCGGTAGTCGGGGTAGTCGTTCTTAAAGTTCAGTATGTTTTCGATGCGGGCTCCCCTGAAGGAATAAATGCTCTGGGCATCATCCCCCACCACACAGAGGTTGCGATGCACTTCGGAGAGTTTTTTCACGATCAGGTACTGGGAGTAGTTGGTGTCCTGGTACTCATCCACCAGTACGTAATCAAAGGACTCCCTGTATTTGTCAAGCACCGCAGGATGATCCCGGAACAACAGATTGGTCTGCAACAACAGATCGTCAAAGTCCATGGCTCCAAAATGCTTGCAGCGCTTCACATAACGATCATATACCTCGCCCAGCCGCGGTCGCCGCGATACCTGGTCCCGAACCTGAAATTCACCGCTGCCCAGATAAACATCGGGGGTAACCAGGTTATTCTTGGCAGCCGAGATGCGGCCAAATACCTCGGAGGGCTTGTAGATCTTCTCATCAAGAGTGAGTTCCCTGACAATGGTCTTCACCAGGCTTCGTGAATCGATGGTGTCGTAGATGGTGAAGTTGGATGGGAATCCCAGTACTTCAGCCTCCCGGCGTAGCATCCGGGCAAAAAGAGAGTGAAAAGTTCCCATCCACAAACTGCGGGCCAGTCCGGGGGAAACCATGGTGGCTATCCGCTCCTTCATCTCGTTGGCTGCCTTGTTGGTGAAGGTCAGGGCCAGGATCCTGGAAGGAGGGATCCCCATGGAGAGCAGGTAGGCAATGCGATAGGTCAGTACCCGGGTCTTTCCTGATCCTGCTCCGGCAATGACCAGGGCAGGTCCTTTATGATTCAGTACTGCTTCCTGCTGCGCCTCGTTCAAATCCGTCCTTATTGCTTCCACACCCACCTGTTTTTAATTGGCTGACTAAGATAGCATATGTTGATGGATAATAATCACCTGCAATCGCACAGGAAAGCATAAATTATTGCACAGTTTAGTCAAAAGTTGCATTTTTACGACCCCGCCGCTTGTATAATAAATTGGCAATATTTCGTTTATAGAGTAAACATTGAAAAT
>JAYEOJ010000565.1:0-8543 GCA_034722835.1 Bacteroidota bacterium
GAGAAGGTGGTGGAGCATCTTAAGGATCTGATCGATATGTATCCTTCCGACCCGCATATTCATAAAATACTGTATCTCATACAGTTTCATTATTTCAAAGATATTGAAGCTGCTCTTGTTACCATGGAGCGTACCGTCAAGGAATGCCCCGATTACCCACATGTTTATAACCTGCTTGGTTATGCTTATATGGATCTCGAGCGATGGGATGAGGCTGAAAAGACCTTTGACAGGTATATCCAACTATCTCCGAATACGGCAAATCCTTACGACTCCAAAGGGGATTATTTTATGGAAACGAAACAGTATGAGAAAGCCTATGAAAGCTATAAGAAGGCTGTCGAAATTGATCCCAGTTTTTCCGAGATAAGCAAAAAGAAGGCCAGAAAGGCCAGAATGATGCTTGATAAATCAAACGCCTAGCAACTAACTCTCCCGCTCAAAGAAATAACTCTTTTTTTTCTCAGTATCATCATAGGTGTAGACCGCATGGCTGTGGCTGTAAGCATAGCTGATCATGGCAAAATCTCCAATGCACATGACGTTATGACTTAGCAGGAGGGAGGCGGAAAGCAATGTGATCTGAGGGACCCATACCGCAGTTATCAGGATGAGAACCAGATTTATCATAACAAAAGGTGTCATGGCCAGAAAAGCAAGTTCTCTTTTTGAAATGGGAAAATGATCGGCAGTTACATAGAAGATGAACTGTTGAAAATCCACTCCAAACTTGATTTTTCGGGCTCCAAGAATCCGGTATGCGAGCCCGTGAAGCAATTCATGTGGTGGGATCACCAGGAGACTTCCTGCCAGAAGCCCGGCCAGAATCCGCCAGATCACCCCTCCGGCACTAAACTGACCTGTTCTTACACTCCACAGGGCAAAGAAAAAAATGAAAAGCAGGCTGGCTGCATTGATGATTATGTAAAACAGGGAGCTCAGGCCGGGCTTACGAATGTTTGAAATGACAAAAGGGATGATGTCACTGAAATCAAGCTCCAGGATCTTTCTGTAGCCACTTTCCTTTTGGAGTGTCTCAGCATCCGGTCTGATCCTGGAAGTCATGGTATCGTATTTGTCATCGCTTTTCACTAATTTGGCGCGGATTTTCAAGACTGAAAGTAACAAATGAATCGTCATCAGACAAATGGGTATCTATATGCCCTGGGAGCATCCCTGGCCCTGGCAGCATCATTTGTATTCAGTAAATCTGCGCTGAATCACCTGGACATGCTGCAATTTGGCCTGCTCTGGTTCTCCATGGGTGTCGTTTGGAATGGCACCTGGTTCCTTCTGAGACGTGATTACAAAAAGGTGAGGGGAGATACAGGATCTAAAACCCTTGTAGCTCTAGTAATTGCTATTCTGGAGGGTGCGGCAACGGGACTCTTTTATCTTGCCATAAAGGCCATGGAAAATCCGGCAGTTGTTTCATTTATCGGGAATATTGGTCCGGTTTTCGTAACCCTGATGGGCATTCTGTTGCTTAGAGAAAGATTTCGCACTTCCCAGGTAATCGGCATTGTCATCACCATCATGGGTGTTTTTGTCATAAACTACAGGGAGGGTGGATTTGCAGGATTTGTTGATCCCGGATCGGTTTATGTGATCGCAGCAGCTTTCCTTTTTTCAGTGGCTACCATTGTGGGCCGCCGTTGGCACCATGTGCTTGTACCGGGGTATATGTCATTCATTCGTTCCTTCTTGCTGGCTGCAGTAATGGCTCTTCTGTTTTTCAGGTCAGGGGACATGGTTCCTGTTACACCGAGTGTATGGAAGGATCTTGCTCTTGGATCTTTGCTTGAAACCCTGATCGTCATTGTTTTTGCCTACCAGGCTCTGAAGTTGATTGAGGCAACGAAAACTTCCCTGATTATCAGTACGAAAGGAGTATGGACCCTTCTGCTTGCCTGGTTGTTCCTGGGCGTGTTTCCTACCGGGGTACAGCTTGCAGGTGGATTGCTAACCCTCCTGGGGGTTTGGCTGATTACCTGGAGCCGGCCTGCTCATCGAGAATAAAGGCATAGTTGGTCAGGCGGGAAGCTTTGCGTGCATAGGCATCCGCTTCCTTCTGAAGTCTCTGTTTTTCATGCAGCCTGGATAATCCCATATAAGCTATGGCTTCGTAAACTTCGGCAAAAGGGCCAAATGATTCGGCGTATTCAATACATTCCAGGTATCCCGTTCTGGCACTGGTCTCATCCCCTGACACTTTTTCGGCCAGAAAAGCTCCAGCCAGGGTTCGTGTCATCTCTGAATACCTGTCTTTCTGGTCCGCTGTTTCCAGCAGCAGGTCCTTAACCTGACTGTACCTTTGCTGATAAAGCAGAATAATGATCAGGTGTCCCTGGTACATGATATTTCCGGGAAATTGCCTCACCAATTTTTCTGCGTAGATAGCAGCTGTATTAAGATCGTCCTGGTATTTAAGCTGTATGATGGACATAAACAGTATGGCTTCCACCTTCAGAAAAACGGCATGATCAATGGCATGACCGAGTTGTTCCAGTCCCAGTTCCCTGTCACCCTTATGCATAAATGAGACGAAAGGTTTATAGGCCGGATGTGCTTCCGGATAAGCCTCTATATAGTAATTGTATAGTCCGGTTGAAAAGTAGAACTCGACAAATTCCTCCTTCAGATCGAATCCCTTTTTTGTGTACCGGTACATGTTCCCCAAGTCGCCAATGACTTTTCCCGACTTTCCATTATCGGCCCAGAACATGGCTTTGAAAGCTCGGCCAAAAAGATCAAAGAAGACACCTTCTGTATAGGTCAGGGAGTCTTCCCTCAGTTCTTTGGCCATTTCAATGACCCCATCCATCAGGCTGACAAATTGTTCGGAAGCCTTATTTGAGGGAAGAAGCGGAAAATTTTCCCAGTATACGATCAATGCTTCCAGGAAGACCGGTGCGGGATGCCCGGGCGAGGCCTTGGAGAGTTCAGCCTGGATGTCCCTGGCTTCCCCGAAAGAAAAACCATAGGTATGCTGGATGCAGGTTTCAACCTTCTCCAGAAGATCGGGCCGGTCCAGGTAGGTAATCTGGGCACTTGCGATAGTCCATGAAATGCTAATCCAGCCCAGTGTTATCATCAGCCGCTTCATCGGGCAAAGATAATAATTAAAAAAGGCGATGGAGCAGCTCTTTTTTTTGCACATTTGTTTTTTATTTGAACCAGTTTATGATTCAGATCGGGGATAAGATTATTAGCCGGCAACTGTTCGAACATAATTTTATATGTCACCTGGACAAGTGCGAAGGGAATTGTTGTGTATTTGGCGATGCAGGTGCCCCCCTTGAGGAGGATGAGGCAGAGCTACTGTCCGCGGAGCTGGAGAAGATCCTGCCCTATATGAGGGCTGAAGGAAAAAGAGCCGTCAGGGAGCAGGGAGCCTGGGTTATCGATAATGACGGGGAAAAGGTAACGCCACTGGTGGGCAGAGAGGAGTGTGCATATGTTGTGTTTGATGATACAACTGCACGTTGTTCCATTGAACAGGCCTATGATGAAGGAACCATATCATTCAGGAAGCCGGTCTCCTGCCATCTCTACCCCATCAGGGTAACGAAACTGAAACAGGGCATTGCATTGAACTATCATCAGTGGAGTATTTGTGAACCCGCCCGGATCCTGGGAAAGAAAGAGGGGGTTCCTGTTTTCAGGTTCCTGAAGGATCCCATCATCAGGGTTTACGGAAAGGAATTCTACAGGGAGCTGGAGATTGTGTACAGAGAACTTATAGAAAAGAAGTCAATTACTTTATAACACTAAATTACATACAGACTTTATGAAAGCAATAAAAGATTACGTGGATACCCACAAGGACCGTTTTCTGGAGGAGCTCTTCGAATTGATCAGAATTCCTTCCATTAGTTCGAAGGCAGAAGCTAAAGATGATATGTTCAGAACAGCGGAGCACATTAAAAATGCCTTGCTGAAAGCAGGAGCCGACCATGCTGAAGTGAAGGAGACCACCGGATGGCCTGTGGTATACGGACATAAACTGATTGATGAGTCACTGCCTACCGTACTGGTGTATGGTCATTATGATGTTCAGCCCGTTGAACCCCTGGATCTCTGGGATTCGCCTCCATTTGAACCTGAGGTGCGTGACGGAAAGATCTTTGCCAGGGGAGCGGACGATGACAAAGGTCAGCTGTTTATGCACGTGAAGGCCTTTGAGATGATGAATTCATCCGGGACGCTCAGTTGCAACGTGAAGTTTATGATAGAAGGCGAAGAGGAGATTGGTTCCCCGAGCCTGAAGCAGTTTTGCAAAGAGAACAAGGAATTATTAAAGGCGGATATCATCCTGATTTCGGATACAACGATGATCGCCCAGGATATACCTTCCATAACCGTGGGTCTGAGGGGGCTCAGTTACATGGAGGTGGAAGTTACCGGACCCAACCGCGATCTGCACTCAGGGCTCTATGGGGGTGCTGTGGGAAATCCGGCCAATCTGCTGGCTGAGATGATTGCTTCTCTGACCGATGAGAACAAGCATATTACCATTCCCGGATTTTATGATGATGTCCTGGAGGTATCGGATAGCGAACGTGCCGAGATGGCCAAGGCTCCCTTCAGTTTGGAGGAGTATAAGAATGCTCTGGATATTGATGAGGTGGTTGGAGAAAAAGGATATTCAAGCTCAGAGCGAACCGGTATCAGGCCCAGCCTGGACGTAAATGGAATCTGGTCAGGTTACACCGGAGAGGGTGCCAAAACTGTATTGCCTTCCAAGGCATACGCCAAGATCTCCATGCGACTGGTTCCCAATCAGGATTCAAAGAAAATTGATGAACTTTTTATCAGGCATCTTGAAAGCATTGCTCCTGAAGGGACAAAGGTGAAGGCGAAGAGTTTGCATGGTGGACAGGGGTATGTGACACCCATTGACTTCCCGGCATACAGGGCAGCAAGCAGGGCCATTGAGGAGAGTTTTGGTAAGACTCCCATTCCCGTCCGAAGCGGTGGTAGCATACCCATTGTATCTGATTTTGAAGAGGTGCTGGGAATCAAGTCCATTCTCATGGGCTTTGGACTGGATTCAGATGCCATCCATTCTCCCAATGAGAATTACCCCCTCTTTAATTTCTACAAGGGGATAGAGACCATACCTCTTTTCTACAAGTACTTTGTGGAGGAGATGAGCTAGGAACTACCTGGATTTTAAAATTAATGGATGGGGCTGTCTCACTTGGGGCGGCCTCTGTCTTTTAATTGATTTCTGTTAAGAAATTTAGAGTCGTCTTGTTTTATGATTTCGGGAAGTCACGCACTAGTGACTTAGTCACAGTATGGTGACTTTTCGTAAAGCACTATCAGCTGTAGGTCATTGTCTATATATCTGTATATATGTGCATTACGGTCAAAACTCAAACTCCGAAAAAAAACATATAAGTAACAACATTGTAAAAAGGTCACGCCCCTGTGACTTCCCGTTTTGCCTGAAATGAGTACCCCAGGATCGACGCAATTTTTCGTGGAATCACCCATATAGGTGATAAAATCTGTTATATGACAGTATCAAAAGGACTTTTGAGACAGCCCCTTTTTTTGCACATATTTCAATTGGCATTTAGAAAATAAAGGGTGTTTAAAAGAAAAATGTATAAAAAATCATTTAATGCCTGAAAGAATATGGGGGTAAGATTAAAAAAAGTATATATTTGCACCATCAAACCCTAAATAATTCATGCAAACTTAATTTTTTCAATTATGGCGGTTATCAGATTTAAAGCACTGGAACAGGTTTTTAACAGAAAGCCCCTGCACGTATCCCCTCCTTCAGATAAGACATCTGATTATTATGGAATCAATGTCTTTGACAAGGCAAAGATGCAGAAGTACCTTGCCAAGGATGCTTACAATCATGTGATGGATGCTATGGAAAAGGGTACAACCATCGACAGGAGAAAAGCTGACTCAGTTGCAGCAGGCATGAAAGCCTGGGCCACTGAACGGGGAGCTACCCACTATACGCACTGGTTCCAGCCCTTAACCGGCGGAACAGCAGAGAAACACGATGCATTTATCCATCCCACCAGCAACGGGGGAGTGGTTGAGACCTTTGCCGGAAGTGCCCTGGCACAGCAGGAACCTGATGCATCCTCCTTCCCAAGTGGCGGAATCCGAAATACCTTTGAGGCACGCGGCTACACGGCCTGGGATCCCACATCCCCAGCCTTTATTATTGATAATACACTGAGTATTCCCACTGTATTTATTTCCTATACAGGCGAGGCGCTGGATCATAAAGCTCCCCTGTTGAAGGCTTTGAGTGCGGTGGATAAAGCAGCCACCGAGGTGTGCCAGTTATTTGATAAAAACGTTACCAGGGTACATGCCAACCTGGGCTGGGAACAGGAGTACTTCCTGATTGATGAGGCCCTGTACTATGCCCGTCCCGACCTGGCACTGACCGGGCGGACCCTGATGGGACATGCTTCTGCAAAGGACCAGCAGCTGGACGATCATTATTTTGGTTCCATTCCCGAGCGGGTAACCGCTTTTATGCACGACCTGGAAGCGGAGGCCTATAAACTGGGAATCCCTGTAAAAACCCGTCACAATGAGGTGGCTCCCAACCAGTATGAGCTGGCTCCGGTTTTCGAGGAGTGCAACCTGGCAGTGGACCATAACGTGTTACTGATGGACCTGATGACCAAGGTCTCCAGGCACCATGGTTTCAGGGTATTGTTCCATGAGAAGCCTTTCAAAGGGATTAATGGTAGCGGAAAACACAACAACTGGTCGCTGTCCACCGATACAGGGGTAATTCTTCATTCACCGGGTAAGAATCCCAAATCGAATCTGCAGTTTCTTACCTATGTTGTAAATACGGTAAAAGCGGTCTATGATAATCAGGATCTGCTGAGAGCCAGCATTGCATCTGCATCCAATGCCCACCGCCTGGGTGCCAATGAGGCGCCTCCGGCAATTTTATCGTGCTTCCTGGGTTCAGAGGTGTCAGCCATGCTTGACCAGCTGGAAGAGCAGGTAACCAATAAGAAGATGACCCCGGATGAGAAGACTGCACTGAAGCTGGATATTGGTAAGATCCCCGAGATTTTGCTGGACAATACCGACAGGAACCGGACCTCGCCCTTTGCATTTACCGGAAACAGGTTTGAATTCAGGGCCGTTGGAGGAACCTGCAATCCCGCCACTCCCATGACCGTGTTGAATGCTGCGTTTGCCAAACAGCTGATCGATTTTAAAAAGGAGGTGGATGCACTGATCGACCAGGGTGTTAAGAAGGACGAGGCCATCTTCCAGGTTCTCAGGGAGTATATCATTGCTTCCAAAGCCATCCGATTCGAAGGTGACAACTATAGTGATGCCTGGATCAAGGAGGCTGCCAAACGGGGACTGACCAATGTGACAGATGTGCCTGAAGCCTTGGGAGCCTACCTCTCAGATAAATCCAAGAAACTCTTTTTTGACCTGGGGATTTTCTCTGAGGCCGAGCTGGAAGGACGCGTGGAAGTGATGTTCGAACAGTACACCATGAAGATTCAGATAGAAGCAAGGGTGCTGGGTGATCTGGCTATCAACCATATTGTTCCGACGGCGGTTAAGTACCAGAACAGACTCATGGAAAATGTACTGGGACTCAAGGAGATCTACGGTGAAGAATTTAAATCCCTGGCCGGGAACAGGATTGAACTGATCAAGGAGATATCGGACCATGTAACTGCCATAAAGGGAGGTGTAAACGAGATGGTTGAAGCCAGGAAAGTGGCCAATAAAATGGACGATGAGAAGGAGAAATCCAAAACTTACTCCAAGTCTGTTGCTCCTTACCTGGATGAGATCCGGTACCATATCGATAAGCTCGAGCTGATTGTGGATGATGAGATCTGGCCCTTACCCAAGTACAGGGAGCTGTTGTTCTCGAGTTAATCTCTATCCATCAAGCTATATTCATAAAGGCCCACCGTACTTTGCGGTGGGCTTTTACGTTTTATTATCATAGAAAAAATGGTAATTTTATCAAATTGTAAAACGGCAAGCGACGATGAACAGATACATCAGAATATTTCCACTGGTCATAATGGCCACTCTACTGCTTATTAATCCTGCGGAGGGTCAGAAGAAGCAGAAAGATTCCAGGGCTCAGGCTGCATATGATGCCGGAGAATATTTTGAAGCCATTGACCTGTATAAGAATGCAGTGAATAAGGTGAGCGATAATACACAGAAGACCGCAATTCTGTTTAAGATCGGAGAGTGTTACCGGATTCTGGGTAATGCCCGCTCTGCCGAACTTTGGTACAGAAAGGCGGTGAGGGAGGATTACCAGGACCCCATCATCTATCTCAGATACGGTCAGATGATGCTCATCAACGAAAAATACGATGATGCCGTGGAGCAATTTAAAACCTATGTGGAACTGGTTCCGGATGATCCCCGTGGGAACGTTGGAATCGAGTCCTGCGAGGCTGCTGTGAACTGGATGGATAATCCCACAGGCTATATTGTGGAGAGTATGCGTTATTTTAACTCCAGGCAGCGGGATTTTAGTCCGGCCTATG
>JAYEOJ010000566.1:0-2031 GCA_034722835.1 Bacteroidota bacterium
GAGTTAAACTCAGAAGGTAACCCATATCCTGGCCCATATTCTGGGCAGCAATCTCTTCTTTCTCCATATTCTCATAGGCCATGGGTGTTTTATTTCCTGCCCTTGTGGCAGTGACCACCACCTCCTCGGCAATAAAATTGGAAGTCTCAAGAGTCACATTGTAATGTTCCTTAAATGGAGGATGCACCTCCAGAACATGAGACTCATATCCCATATAGGAAATGGTAATTATATAAGATTTCCGCTCATCCAATGCGATTTCAAACACTCCATCTCCATTGGTAATCACGCCCAATTGCGTGTTATTAACGACCACGTTGGCACCAACCAGTACCTCCCCCTGATGATTGGTAATCCTTCCGTTAAGATCTGTCATCTGGGACATGGCAACAACAGAACTGGCCAACAGCAATGAAAACAGAATTATCCATTTCATAGAACTGAATTTTTTCTACAAATAACAATCAGAAAAGGGGGCTTCAACAGGATTTTTCGCTTCCCTACGCTGGCATTACCCAGATCAGGTCAAGGGTTTGATCTCAGCCTGTATTATTAAGGCACCCCAAATTCTATGTAAAGGTAAAAGAAAGTCCAGATTAATTCACGATAGAGAAAAAAATCTTACTTTTACACATCTATATTTCTACATATATACATATATGCAATTCAAACAACTCGATATCAAACCCCAGGGAAGCTGGATTAGCCGTACCCTGAGTTCTTCACGTTTTAAAACCACCATTACTGCCATTTTGATAGGTGCTGTTTTCGGCTTTCTCTTCTTTTATTTTACCGAAGGTCGTCTAATGGAAAGTATTCCAGCCAAAGAGATTGTGAAAAGCCTGCTGATTGGAGGTTTTTTTGGATTCTTCATCACCAACAGCCCTTGTGCCAGGGGAAGGTGCTAGCAGAATATTGCCTGATATATACAGAATGAGTAGCTTTGGTCGATGGCCGGAAGAAGAAAATTCAAAGTTAAAGAACACCAGCTCTACACCGTACTTCCCAGGGTCTGGAAAGAGTTGAAACAGGAAAACCAGATTGACCGGGTGTACCGCTTCAGGGCCAGGAGAATAAGTTTTCTGAGCACACTGTTCTCTCCCGGATTCCTGCTGCAACGAATCCTCTTTTCTAAAAAGATCGGAAAAATCTCATTTGATGAACACCCTCCAGTATTCATTATAGGTTTGTGGCGCACAGGAACTACCCACCTGCACTACCTGATGGCCAGGGACACCCGGTTTGGCTACCTGAAGAACCACCAGGCCTTTACCTTTAATTTTTCTCTTTTAAGTCTGGATCGCCTGAACAAGATCCTGAGTATTTTTGTGCCGGGTAAACGTCCCCAGGACAATGTTAGGGTAAACCTGGACGATCCGGCTGAAGAAGAACAGGCATTCAGCACGATGACATCCCGAACCAGCATCCATTCATTTTACTTTCCCCGGAACCGAAGTTATTTTGAAAAATACCACTTGTTTGAAGGGATCAGTAAGGAGGAGAAAGACGCATGGAGAAAGGATTATCTGTTTCTGTTGAAGAATATTGTCCTTTATACTAAGAAGCGCCAGCTGCTTCTGAAAAACCCGCATAATACCGGTCGTGTAAAGGAACTTCTGGAGCTTTTCACGGAGGCGAAATTCATATTCATTCATCGCGATCCCTATACCGTTTTCAGATCAACCAAAAAATTGTATAACCGCATGATAAGCAGCCAGATCCTCCAGCACTGCAGTCAGGCCGAAATAGAAGAGATCATCCTGAAGGATAATGCCAGGATCCTTCAGAAATACCTTGCAGAAAGAACTTTAATCCCTGAAGGCAACCTGGTTGAAGTTGGATTTGAAGAACTGGAGAAAGCTCCCCTGCAAACGATTGAAGCAATCTATCAGCAATTACATCTGGGAGGATTTGAAAACGTCCGGCCAGATATGGAGACCTACCTGGACTCGGTTAGCCAGTACAGGCGAAATATATATCATGAAATTCCTGCACCACTTCTGGACAGGCTAAATAAGAAATGGGCTTTTT
>JAYEOJ010000567.1:0-2030 GCA_034722835.1 Bacteroidota bacterium
CGCATGCCGGGACTGGGTCCCGTGGTGGATGAACCGGTTAGCGGGAGGCATGGTGGAACATTTACCTGCTTTGGTGACTATTCGGTGGATCTGTTCCGGCACATTACCCACCTGGAAGATGGCTGTTTCCGCTCACTCTTTGATATGGCAGCCGTAGCCATCGTAAAAGATCCTTCCTGCGCCGAAGCAAATGAGATCCCGGGTCCACTGTATATCAATGATAAGTGGGTGGAGCAACCCGACAATAGCCGAACGATCACCGTATGGGAGAACTTTAAGGCGGATGCAATCATGGCTGACTTCTATGCCACCCTGGAGGGGAATGCAGTGTCAGCTTCTGATTAACTTGACTCTGAACCAACGATTTCCTATCTTGGCTTAAAACCCAAAGCCATGAAAAGGAGAAAATTCATTGAGACTTCAGTGATGACTGTACCACTGATCAGTATGTTCCCGGCCAACTTATCGGCCATCTTCCGTGACACCACAAAGGGAAAAATCGAAAAGCGAGCCTATGGGAAAACAGGCGAGATGTTGTCGATGATCGGATTCGGGGGCATTGTGGTTAAAGATGCAACCACGGAACAGGCAGCCAGCCGGGTAAAGGAGGCCATCGATTATGGAATCAACTACTTCGATGTGGCACCTTCCTATGGCAATGCCGAGGAGATGCTGGGTCCTGCCCTGGAGCCTTACCGGAAAGATGTTTTCCTGGCCTGCAAGACCACCGAACGAAAGAAAGACGGAGCACGAAAGGAATTGGAGCAATCTCTTAAATATCTGCGAACCGATCACTTTGATCTCTACCAGTTGCATGCGGTCACCACCCTGGAGGATGTGGATACCATATTCGCCAAGGACGGAGCTATGGAGACCTTTGTGGAAGCACGTGAAGAAGGGAAGGTGAAATACCTGGGATTCTCAGCCCATTCGGTGGAGGCAGCCATGGCACTGATGCAGGCTTATGATTTTGACAGCATTCTGTTTCCTTTTAATTTTGCGGCATGGTACAATGGGAATTTTGGGCCCCAGGTGATGGAAGAAGCTCACAAAAGGGGCATGGGCATCCTGGCTTTGAAAGCGATGGCCTGGAGACGCTGGGAAGATGGTGAAGAGAGAAATATAGATAAAACCTGGTACAAGCCACTCACCGAAAAGGAAGAGGCTGACAAAGGGCTCCGGTTTACCCTGTCACATCCTGTTACAGCAGCGATTCCCCCGGGACACGAGGACCTGTTCTCCATGGCACTTGGACTGGCCACCGATTTCAAACCCATGGATAAAGATGAGATTGAAGCCATGAAAGAAAAGGCCATGAAGACCGATCCCATCTTCAGTTATCCTATGCATACTGAAAAATCAGGGACTCCATAAGTCTGATCACTGGTGAAAAGGATCGCCCGATTCTATAAACAGAACGGGGATCTCATCGATATAGGAACTCATCCATTGGGCACAATACTCCATACCTGCCTCCTCCGACACGGTATGACCCAGTATAATCATCGCTTTTGGCAGTCCTGCCTGGGAAGCATCACGCACATAGGAGAGCGATTCCCATTCCGGTGCCTCCCCGATCACAATCAGGTTGATCTCTTCCTTCTGCAATAGCCTGATATGGGCCGCTGAACCTGGCGCTCCCGCACTGAATGATGCTATGTTTACTTCCAGGTTTGGATCACCAATAACCCTGATAATCGCATCAGGAAATATCTGTTTCAGATGCTCGGTTATTTGTCCGAGGGTTTGTCCCTGAAGGTTAAAAATATTTCGCTTACCTTCCAGCAGGTAAGGCCCCCATTGCATTTTATCGATCATTCCCACATAGATTCCGTCGGGAGTGGTCCGGTGCCAGTGGTCGTGAAACCTGAAAACCACCATGTTATTCTCTTCTATAATGGCCTGCTTGGCTGCATAGACCGGGTCTCCTTTTAACAGATCCTTTTTATCGAGGTGATTGTAGTAGGTGGGTTCATGGGTAATCACCATATTGCATCCACTTTTGGCCGCCTGTTTCAACACATCTACGG
>JAYEOJ010000568.1:0-2025 GCA_034722835.1 Bacteroidota bacterium
AGATAATTTCCTTATGGGACAGGACTCGGACAGCTTGAAGGATGATAGTTCATTCCTGGAGGAGGGTGTCATAGACTCCACTGGTGTCCTGGAACTAGTTGGTTTCCTGGAAGAGAACTATGAAATAGAAGTGGAGGATGAAGAACTGATCCCCGAGAATTTCGACTCAATTCAAAACCTATGTATCTATCTTGGCCAGAAGCAGACATAAGACAGATCGCTTTTTATGTTGTCACCAATTGTAGGATGAGAGGGTAGTATATGTTCTCACCCACTTTAGTCCACGAATACCTGTCCCGTTCCGCCAGCCGTTTTCCTGACAAAGTAGCGCTGGTGTGTGGAGATGAACGTTGGACTTATCGGGCTCTTGATCAGTATTCTGACTATCTTGCCCATGTACTGGGTGAGATAGGTGTTCATAAAGGGGACCGTGTGATCGTTTTCCTGGACAATTCTTCAGAAACTGTCATTTCACTATATGGGATCCTCAAGGCAGGGGCAGTCTTTGTAATTCTTAATAGCGCAATAAAATCCAGAAAACTTAAATATATTCTCAGGGATTCCGGTGCTCGTGTCCTCATTACACACACACGTAAAGCGCGAACGGTAATAGAAGCCGAAGAGGCTTTATCTGAAAATACTCATATAATATGGGTCGGAAATTCGTCTGATATACCAAAAAGGCAATCCGCTCGATCATTGTCCTGGAATTCTATTTTCCAAAATGTCGATCCAGCTTCAGGTTTAGCAGAAAACGAAAAAGGAGACAGCATGCGGGCAAGCCTGATCGACCTGGATATCGCAGCCCTTATATATACTTCGGGCTCAAGTGGCGAACCTAAGGGAGTTATATCCGGTCATTGCAATGTGGTCGCTGCGGCTAGAAGCATTATCAAATACTTGGAGAATATTTCTGATGATATTGTCTTGAATGTCCTGCCCCTTTCCTTTGATTATGGATTATATCAGGTAATTATGGCCTTTATGTTCGGTGGAACTGTAGTGATGGAAAAGTCTTTTCTCTATCCTGTAAAGTTCCTGGAATGTATAGAAAAAGAGCGAGTTACAGGGTTACCTATTGTTCCCACTATGGCTGCAATGCTTTTAAAGATGGGGAATCTGGATACATATGACCTAGGATCTCTGCGTTACATTTCGAACACAGCTGCCGCCTTACCGGTTGAACATATTCGTAAGATCAAGGACCTTTTCCCGCACGCTAGACTTTTCTCCATGTATGGGTTGACTGAGTGTAAGCGTGTTTCTTATTTGCCCCCTGAGGAGCTGGATCGGCGGGCATCCTCAGTTGGAAAGGCTATGCCGAATTGTGAGATTTCTGTTGTTGATGGGGAGGGGAGAGAAGTTGCCCCAGGAGAGGTAGGAGAACTCGTTATTCGGGGAGCAAATGTTATGCAGGGGTACTGGAATGCTCCGGAACTCACTGAGAGGACCTTCCGTCAAGGACGTCATCCAGGCGAGACATTACTCTATTCAGGAGACTATTTTAGAAAAGATAGCGATGGGTTTCTATATTTTATTGGCAGAAAGGATGACATGATCAAAACCAGGGGAGAGCGGGTAAGTGCCAGGGAAGTGGAGAATGTCCTTTGCGAGATGGACGGGATTGCTGAGGCGGCTGTGCTAGGTGTACCTGATGATATTTTAGGCCAAGTTATAAAAGCCTTTGTTGTGCCAGGGCAGAAGAGATCTCTGGCAGAGCAGGATGTGAGGAGATACTGTATGCGCTGCCTGGAACCGTTTATGGTACCCAAGTATTTAGTTATTGTGGAGGAACTACCTAAAACTCCCCACGGAAAAGTTGATAAGAAGTCTTTAGAAAAATGGACGAACAAAATGGAGTGCCCATGAAACAATGCATACAGTGTGTCCTTGACGAGAATTTTCCTGGAATCTCCTTTGATGAAACCGGGCTATGTTCTTTTTGCCGCCAGGCTGCTAATGAGCAGCGACAACAGGCCCTTAAACAGGAATATGCCGGGAAATTTGAAGATCTTTTGGAAAAAC
>JAYEOJ010000569.1:0-8479 GCA_034722835.1 Bacteroidota bacterium
TTTACATTTATAAGTTCTAAGCAAAATCGATGAATACATCGAGATTGAAAAAATAGTAAACTTCGTCGTACTTATCAAAGGTATAATCCAGACGATTCCCTGTCTTGCGGGCAATATCCACAAGTCCGAGTCCGCCACCTCCCTTTTCAGAAAGTCTCTGATGATTCAGAATGAACTTATACATATCCTTTAGTTCATCCCTGCTCATAGAATTGATCTTATCGATCTTGTTCCGAAGTACATCCACTTTGTCATGGCCAATAAAGTTGCCCGTGGATATCTTGTACCTGTCATCCTGACGACTCACTACGAGTATTCCGAATTTGTCGTCGAACTCCTTTAGCATTTCCTCTGGTAAAACCTCTATATGATGATAAAGATTCTGAAGACTTTCCACCAGCACGTTGTATACTTTCTTGCGAATCTTTGAGCTTTCACTATATTCATCCATCCTGGACTCTACCACCTCAAGTACATTGCTTATTAGCTCACTTGTGATACTCCCTTTGAAAGCCATTAGCACATCTCCACCATTCAGTCTGGAGTAATACTCGTTGATATCAAAGCTCATTTAGGCTTCTTTTGATTGACAAGCTATTCACTGATTTGATCAGCAAATATAATAAAAGTTTCGTTCTCTAATATAGAGAAAAAAACACTCTTCTGGTAATGAAATTCTTCAAATCCGCTATTTTTTTTGATTACCAGCAGATTGTGCTTTATGATCCTTCATCTTGCCCAGAAAGGTAAGATAGTTTACATAGGAACACTCCAGAGACCCATTGTAGAGGACTTGTTTGCTTGCTGGCTTAAGTCCGACTCTGCCCAGTGCCCTTTTGCTTGATGAAAGGATCCATGCATCAGAACCGGGAAATTTATGTTTTAGAGTACTGCCAATCATGTTATATAGCAACTCTATATCGTCAGGCTTCATCCGTTCTCCATAGGGTGGATTCAGAATGAGAGTAATTCCTTCCATAGCCCTGGAATCGGCGAAATCCTCCTGTTCCACGGTAATTATGTTCTGCAGATCCATCTGTTTTACCTGCCGACGGGTAAGTTCAACAGCTTCAGGATCAGTGTCCCGTGCAATGATCGGAACACTCACCTCTCTTTCATCGGACAGTTTTTGCGCTACATGCTCCATCAGTTCCCTGTCAAAATCTTTCCAGTTCTCAAATCCATATTGTTTCCGGAAGATTCCCGGAGGGATGTTTGCGGCAATCAAAGCCGCCTCAATGGCCAGTGTGCCGGAACCACACATGGGATCCAGAAAGGGAGTCCTGCCGTTCCAGCCCGAGATCATCACCATACCGGCTGCCAGAACCTCATTGAGAGGCGCTTCGAAATATCCATGTCCCGTCCGGTATCCTCGTCTGTGCAGGGAACCACCCGAACTATCCAGAGAGATGGTCACCCATTTGCCCGAAATATGTACATTAATAAGCAGGTCTGGTTGCTCACGATTCACGGAAGGCCTCAGGTTGGTTGCATCTCTGAACCTGTCCACAATGGCATCTTTTACCTTCTGAGCCACAAATTGGCTGTTACTGAAATGGGGTGAATGAACCACCGGATCAATGGCAAAGGTCATCCGGTTATCCAGGTACCTGGACCACTCAAATCTTCTTACATTCCGATAGAGGGCATTTGCATCTGTCGCTTCAAAGCGCAGGATGGGTAACAGTATCCGCAATGCAAGTCTGGAAGCCAGGTTTGCCCGGTACATCAGAGCCATACCTCCATAAAAGGTAACACCACGGTTGACAATTTCTGTCCGGCTCGCCCCCAGTGACTTCAACTCGTCGGCTAACAAAGGTTCAAGACCTTTCAGTGTCTTCGCATGAAATTTCTCAGATCCTGCCATTCCAAAGGATGATTAATAATCTACTTTTGCCAGTTTTTGCTGCAGCATGGAAGGATTTTCCAGGATCTCAACGGCTTTAATAAAAACTTCATCGGAGGAATTATAAACCTCATAAAAGTATTCCATGCCCCAAAGATCCCTGGCTATATAGCTTTTAAACAGCAGGGAAATTTGCGCTTCTGAAACATTCCATTCTGCTTCATTGAATTCCAGATCCTCCTCAGTTGCAAAGGAGATCAGCTTTTCCAGCGTTACCTCAGGAGTTTCATACTTTGTGTTAAATGCTTCGAAATCATTGTACTTCTTCTGTAATTCCTTCCTGTGATCATCCACGTACTGAAGAACAAAACGGTTGAAAATTCCTCTGCCTATCATGCTTCGGTAATAATCGGTGTAGGCCGTTGTATCTAATGGCACAAAGTAATCGGGCATTATTCCGCCTCCCCCATATACGATGCGGTTCATGGACAGTGTTCTGTATTGCTGCGATTCTGGAAACACAATACTGTCAGCGTTGGATAGTTCACCTTTATTATATCGATTGATCAGATCCAGAGCATACTCCTCATACCCGTTTTCATAGGGTTTCTGGATCAACCTTCCGGTAGGGGTATAGTACCTTGCAACAGTGAGCCGGATCAATGAACCATCGTTCAACATAAACGGTTGCTGGACAAGTCCTTTCCCGAAAGAACGTCTTCCAACAATCACTCCCCGGTCCCAGTCCTGCAGTGCTCCGCTGACAATTTCACTGGCAGAAGCAGAATAGCCATCAATCATAACCACCAGGTTTCCATTCTCAAACATTCCTGATCGCCTGGCATTGTAAGTCCGGGCCGGCACTTTGGAACCTTCGGTGCGTACAATCTCCTTATTTCCCGAAAGAAAATGGTCGGAAAGCTCTACTGCCACCGGCAGCCACCCTCCCCCATTTCCGGACAGGTCCAGGATCAGATCTTCCATTCCCTGAGCCTTTAAAGATTTCATAGCACGCTCAAACTCCTCGATGGTAGTGTGTGAAAATCGGGCCAGCTTAACATATCCAATCTTGCTGTTTACCATGTAAGCGGCATCCAGGCTGTTTACCGGAATCTTGTCTCTGGTAATGGAGAAGTCCATCAGTTCCTTTCTGTTCCGTCGCTTTATAGAAACTTCTACCTTGCTCCCTTTCTCGCCCTTCAGCAATCCCTGGACCCCCCTGGTTGTAATACCTGTACCGGCAACAGTTTCTCCGTTAACCTTTACGATCCGGTCCCCGGCCAAAATGCCAAGACGTTCGGATGGTCCTCCCGAGATAGCCCTTATTATATATATGGTATCCTTCAGAATATTAAAACTGATCCCGATACCTTCAAACTCACCCTCCAGTTGTTCATTCAACTCCTCTAATTCCTCCTTGCTCAGGTAGGAGGAATGCGGATCAAGGTCATGCAGCATCTGAACTATGGTACGTTCCACCACATCGCTTTCATCAATGGAGTCCACATAGAAGTGGCTGACCTTTTCCATCACCTGGGCTAGCTTTAATGCTTCCACATTCCACTGGCCCAGTAATACCTGTGGTGCGGCTATTAAGAAAGCAAGCACCATGTATCTGTATATGCAACCCATAATTATTTTCTTATAATTCTAATTATTAAACCTACCCGGGCTGAAAAAGTTGAAAAATTGTGCCCGATTCCTCTACTTATTCCCACTCGATGGTAGCCGGTGGTTTTGAACTAATGTCATAAACCACCCTGTTGATGCCACGCACCTTATTGATAATATCGTTGGACACCTGGCTCAGCACCTCATGCGGAAGATGTCCCCAGTCGGCTGTCATTCCATCAGTGGAGGTAACAGCTCTGAGTGCCACCACATATTCATAGGTCCGCTCATCACCCATAACCCCCACCGACTGGACAGGAAGCAGGACAGCACCTGCCTGCCAGATCCGGTCATACAGTCCAAACCTGTGCAGTGACTTTATATATATGTCATCTGCCTCCTGCACCAGGCGTATCTTCTCACGGGTGATCTCCCCCAGTATCCGGATCCCAAGTCCGGGCCCGGGAAATGGGTGCCGCTTCAGGAAAGAGGAAGGTATTTCAAGTGCCTTCCCTACCCTTCTGACCTCATCCTTGAAAAGCAGCCTTAAAGGTTCAACTACCTTCAGATGCATCTTTTCAGGCAAACCACCTACATTGTGGTGGGACTTAATGGTCACCGAGGGACCGTTTACAGAGACAGACTCAATCACATCGGGATAGATGGTCCCCTGACCGAGCCAGTTTACATTCTTCAGCTTTTTTGCCTCCTGTTCAAAAACCTCGATGAAATTTTTCCCAATGCTTTTTCGCTTATCCTCCGGGTCGGAAATCCCCTCCAGGTCATCAATGAACTTATCCCTGGCATTGATCCCGATCACATTCAATCCCAATTCTTTATACGACTCCAGTACATCAGTAAACTCATTCTTCCTGAGCAAACCATTGTCCACAAAAATACAAGTCAGGTTGGATCCAATGGCCCTGTGAAGCAGGATGGAAGCAACAGTGGAATCAACTCCTCCCGACAGGCCAAGAACTACCTTGTCATTTCCCAGCTTCCTCTTCAGTTCACTAACAGTACTTTCCACAAATGTCTCCGGGGTCCAATCCATGGAACAGCCACATATGCCATCCAGGAAATTGTATAATATGGTTTTACCTTCAGTTGTATGATATACTTCCGGATGAAACTGCAAGCCAAAAGTGGCCTCCTTCGCAGATGCATAGGCACCTACCTCCACATCTCCGGTACTGGCAATTATCTTACAATCGGATGGAAGTGTATTGATGGTGTCGCCATGGGACATCCAGACCTGCGTATTTGACTTCAGGTTTTTCAACAAGGGATTCTCATTGTCAATAAAGTTCAACCGCGCCCTGCCATATTCCCTGGAATCGGATTGCTTCACTTCTCCCCCATAATAATGGGAAAGATACTGCGCCCCATAGCATATACCCAGTAAAGGAAATTTCCCCTTGATTCCATTAAGATCAGGAATGGGAGCTTGTGTGTCTCTTACTGAAAAAGGACTTCCGGAGAGAATCACTCCTTTCACGGTCTCATCAGGCTCTGGAAAGTGGTTAAACGGATGGATTTCGCAATACACATTATGTTCTCTCACTTTCCTGGCAATCAGCTGTGTATACTGGGATCCAAAATCAAGGATCAATATCTTTTCATTCACCTGTTCGCGGATTTTAATGCTACAATAGATGCAAAATTACTATTATTCTCCGGATAGCCGCTCCAGGGGTATGGAATAGATATCACCGTCATTCACCCCTGTTGTGTTTTTAAAAATTTCCCTTGCCTCATTCTCAAGCAATGAAGGCTCCCTGTACCTGCTGGAAAAGTGTCCGATCAGCAATTTCTTCACCCCTGCCAGTTTTGCCAGTTCAGCTGCTTCTGCTGCTGTGGAATGCTGAGTTTGTGATGCAAGTTTTTTATCCTTGCTGGAAAATGTGGCCTCATGAAACAAAAGGTCAACCCCTTTCACCCATTCGGCCAGTTGCGGATCATAGGCTGTGTCGGAAAAGTAAGCATAAGATCGCTGAGAAAAAGGGGGCAGCGTCAGCTTACTATTGGGTACGGTAACTCCGGAATCCGTAAGAAAATCCTCCCCCCGCTTGATTTTTACAAGATCTGCAATTCCAAGGCCATATTCATCAATCAGCTCCTTCCTGACATTTAGTGGCTTCTGTTTCTCCCTGAAGATGTATCCAAAAGCCGGGGTCCTGTGCGTAAGCGGGATGGCACTGATGGTCAGTCTGTCACTTTCAAAAATGAATTCTGTGTCCTCCGCGGGGATCTCAAGTTTCAGGTCAAATGGCAGGGGACCAAAGAAGCTGTTATAAAACTCCAGATACTCCTCCAGAGCTTGCGGTCCATAGAGGTTCAGGGGTACCTTGCGTCCCATCATTCCGAGGGTGGAAAGAAGGCCAAAGAGTCCGAAAACATGATCTCCATGAAGATGGGAAATCAGAATATGATGGATCCGTGACGGATTGATTCCATACTGCCTCAGACGAATCTGGGTTCCTTCTCCGCAATCGATTAAAAAAAACCGCTCACCTGCATGAAGCAGATGAGCGGTAGGGAATCGTTTAGTGGTAGGCAGTGCAGCACTGCTGCCCAGTATGGTCAGTTCAAATGACACCTGGGACTCCTTTAACCAGCCTCCTTTATCAGGGAAACTGCTTCGTCCAGGGAATTTGAAATATTTAACACAGTATCAAGCTGCGAAATGGTAATCAGTCTTTCAACCGCATCGTTCAAACCGGTCAGAACAAAAGTGCCATTGGCATTTTTACACAAACGGTTGGCCACCAATATAGCACTCAGTCCAGAAGAATCACAATACCTGCAGTTGCCCAGGTCAAGAACAATGTTCTTCTCACCATTTCCTGATACCAGTACCAGTTCTGACTTTAAAGTCGGGGCAATGTGAGTATCAAGTTTCTCCTCCAAAACTTTGATCAATGTGTGGTTTTCAAATTTATCAATCTTGAATTCCATAGCTAATGAAATTGTTTACACAGGTTTTACTTTATTTTTCCTTGTCGCTTTCCTTCTTCTTTGCACTCTTCTGATTCTTTTCCATTTCAGACTTCAGGGCTGCAAGTTCGGAAATATCACCAAGTGTGGTTTTTTCCAGGTTCGTTTTCAGTTTCCTGGTTGCTTTCCTTACTTCTGCACCTTCGCTCTGCTTGGTGGAACGATCAGAAGATTTCTTCTCATCTTCATGGATGCGACTATGAGACAAGATAATCTTTTTTGCTGACTTATTAAACTCAATTACCTTAAAATCTAATTTCTCATCCATTTTTACTGGACTACCATCCTCTTTTACAAGGTGTTTTGGAGTAACAAATCCTTCTACTCCATAAGGCAGTGCAATTACGGCACCCTTGTCCATTAACTCAATTATGGTTCCTTCATGGATCGAGTCAACTCCAAATACACTCTCAAAGACATCCCATGGATTCTCTTCCAGTTGCTTGTGCCCAAGACTCAGGCGACGGTTATCCTTGTCAACTTCAAGAACAACTACTTCTATATCAGCAGCAATGGCAGTAAATTCAGCCGGATGCTTGATCTTCTTGGTCCAGGACAGATCCGAAATATGAATCAATCCATCCACACCCTCTTCAATCTCTACGAAGACACCGAAGTTGGTGAAGTTGCGAACTTTGGCAGTGTGCCTGCTTCCAACTCCGTACTTTTCATCAATCTTCTCCCATGGATCGGTCTTCAGTTGCTTCATGCCCAGAGACATTTTGCGTTCCTCACGGTCCAGGGTAAGGATCACAGCGTCAACTTCGTCACCCACTTTCATAAACTCCTGTGCGCTTCTGAGGTGCTGTGACCAGGACATCTCACTTACGTGAATCAGACCCTCAACACCAGCAGCAATTTCTACAAACGCCCCATAATCGGCCATAACAACAACACGGCCTTTCACCTGGTCACCCACTTTCAGGGCCTCATCAAGTGAATCCCATGGATGCGGGGTCAGTTGTTTCAGACCCAGTGCAATCCTTTTCTTGTCGTCGTCAAAGTCAAGAATAACAACATTCAGCTTCTGATCCAACTCAACAATCTCTTCGGGATGATTTACACGGCCCCATGAGAGATCCGTAATGTGAATAAGTCCGTCTACACCACCGAGGTCAATAAACACACCATAGGAGGTAATGTTCTTCACAGTTCCTTCCAGAACCTGACCCTTCTCCAGTTTGGCAATGATCTCCTTCTTCTGCTGCTCCAGCTCCTCTTCGATCAGTGCTTTATGTGATACCACAACGTTTTTAAACTCGTGGTTGATTTTTACCACCTTGAATTCCATGTTCTTGCCCACATAGGCATCATAATCCCTGATGGGTTTTACATCAATCTGCGAACCTGGAAGGAAGGCCTCAATACCGAATACATCCACAATCATACCACCTTTGGTACGACACTTGATATATCCCTTGATCACCTCATCCTGATCCAGTGCCTGATTCACACGATCCCAGGAACGCAAGGCCCTGGCTTTTTTATGGGAAAGTACCAGCTGACCCTTTTTGTCTTCCTGGCTATCCACATATACTTCAACTTTATCACCCACCTTCAGGTCGGAATCATAGCGAAATTCACTGAGTGAAATGACACCCTCAGACTTGTAACCAATATTGATGACCACTTCGCGCTTGTTCATGGAGATCACCATACCGTCGATCACCTCATTTTCTGCGATAGTGGAAAGGGTTTCTGAGTAGAGTTTCTCGAACTCAGCCTGGTCTCCTGAAGCTTCCAGCTCATCTGCTGCAAACTCGTCCCAGTTAAAATCTTGAACACCAGTGTCGGCAGCAGAAACTGCTTTGGGTGTCTTTTCTGTACTCTTTTTAGCTTTAGCAGGCTTTTCAGCCTTGGGCTCTTCGACTACCTCTTCAGCCTTGGGCTCTTCGACCACTTCTTCAGCTTTAGGCTCTTCGACCACTTCTTCAGCTTTAGGCTCTTCGACCACTTCTTCAGCTTTAGGTTCTTCGACCACTTCTTCAGCTTTAGGCTCTTCGACAACTTCTTCAGCTTTAGGCT
>JAYEOJ010000570.1:0-2017 GCA_034722835.1 Bacteroidota bacterium
TTCCTTTTAATTGACAGGCCCGGATTTGAGAAAGTAAGACAACTGGACACCTGCCAGTACCCTGGATTTGAACGTGTGGCCGGTGGTGAGGATGCCCTTGGCCCCCTATCTGACAGATTCAAGAACCGGTACATGTGTAAATACGTGTGGAAGCCCCTGAAATATGAGCTGAAAGCCTGTACCGGTTGCGGTCGATGCATTGAAACCTGTATCGGTCAGATCAATAAGAACGAACTATTCTTGGAGTTATCAAATTAATGCCATGGGAAAGAATGGAAGTCTATACAAACCCCTGAAGTGTGAGCTGATCAAGGTGATTGATGAATCACCCCTGATTAAAACTTTTGTCCTGGTGCCCGAGCAGGAGTTTTCATTTGGAACCGGACAATTTATAGAGGTCACCCTCGATGGTCTGGGGGAGGCTCCTTTTACTCCTTCCTCCTCGCCCCTTATAAAAGAGCAGCTCGAGGTCACTGTTATGAAAACCGGATATGTGACCGATCATATGCATACCATGAAGCCGGGCGACATTATGGGGATCAGGGGACCTTTCGGCAGAGGTTATCCTGTTGAGAAGTTTTATGATAAAGAGGTGCTGATCCTGGGTGGCGGTTGTGGCTTTGCCCCAATACGTTCTTTACTCTTTAACCTGATTGCCATCTCTGACAAACTCAGGAAGGTGACCCTGTGTTACGGCTCGAAAACACCTGAGGATTGTATCTACAAACCCTATATCCAGGAATTGCGGGAGACACCCAAATTCGAAGTACTTCGAAGCGTGGATCAGGCAAACGGAAACTGGAACGAGCGTGTGGGAGTGGTAACCGTGCTGCTGGATGATGTGAACATGGATATTAAAAACTCCGTGGCGGTGGTATGCGGACCTCCCATCATGATGAAATTTGGAACCATGAAGCTGCTGGAGATGGGCTATCCCGAACATGATATTTTCCTTTCCATGGAAAAGAATATGTCCTGCGGACTTGGCAAGTGTGGTCACTGCATGATGGGCAAATACCTGGTATGTAAAGATGGTCCGGTCTTTACCTATAATGAAATCAAAGATCAACCTCATATCTGGAACTGACATGGCACAAAAGATTCTGATTGATCTGGAAAAATTCAGAAGTCCCCGGGGAGAAAACTGTGATATATCGCCTCCTGAAGGATTTTTCGGATTTTCAATGGATGGTCACGGTTTAAAAAGTATTCGTGAACTGGCCGTTTTTCAATTCACCTGCAGGAAGTGTTCAGATGCGCCCTGTATAAGTGTTTGTCCCGCCGATGCATTGGAAAAAGATGAGCAGGGGATTATTTCCCGGTCCACCAATCTCTGCATCTCCTGTAAGTCCTGCGTGGTCATTTGCCCCTTTGGCACCATCATGACCGATTTCTTTGAATATCACAGGGACAAAGAAAACTACTATGACTTGTCGGATGAGAATGAGCTGGAACTGTGGATCAGGAACTCACCCGAAGGAGCTGTGACCAGGGTCGACATGGGGGAGGATCCGGAACAGCATATTTATAAACTAAATGAACACATCCTGGTGCGGGAACGCATGTGGAAGACTGATCAAAATTAATATTCGTTTATGGGAACCTATCTCTTCTATTTCCTTGTATACCCCGGTTTTCTGTTTGTGTTTGTGATCGGGGGACTGCTCTCCTGGTTCGACCGGAAGATTACCGCCAGGGTTCAGTTTCGCAAAGGACCTCCCCTCCTTCAACCATTCTATGATTTTTTCAAACTCTTGCTGGTTAAGGAAACCATCCTTCCCGCCAGGGGGGCAAAGGGGCTCTTCCTTGCCTCACCTGTATTCGCGGTTTTTGGAGCAACCATGGCCGGGGTTTTTATCCTGTTGCCCCTTCTCAATATCACTTCCGGCTTCAATGGGGATCTGATTGTTATTTTTTACCTCTTAACCATTCCTTCGCTGACTTATGTGATCGGAGCTCTCTCATCGGGAAATCCGCTGGCAGCCGTAGGAGCATCCCGGGAGATGAAGCTGATCTT
>JAYEOJ010000571.1:0-2016 GCA_034722835.1 Bacteroidota bacterium
ACCCTGAAGCGCATTGGCCACATCGTAAATGGCTGTCAGCTGGGGTACACCCACTCCGGCAATAACCCTGGTGGTACAGATGGAGCCCGGACCTATTCCAACCTTGACTCCGTCGGCTCCGGCTTCCACAAGTGCTAAGGCGGCAGCAGCAGTTCCTACATTACCCACTACCACGTCCAGATTGGGAAACTTCTTCTTAACCTTCTTCAGACTTTCAATTACTCCAATGTGATGACCATGGGCCGTGTCGATGACCACTGCATCCACTCCTGCTTCCTCCAGGGCGGTCACCCGTTCAATAATATCGCCCG
Organism: Bacteroidota bacterium; assembly: GCA_034722835.1. Classification (GTDB taxonomy): domain Bacteria; phylum Bacteroidota; class Bacteroidia; order Bacteroidales. The sequence goes on from JAYEOJ010000571.1 coordinate 312, forward strand.
ACACACCTACAGCAGCAGCCACCCGCAATCTTCCCCGCTCATCTTTGCAGGAGTTGGGACGGTCCTTGGATTTGGTTATGTCCTTATAGGTAATGAGCCCGATCAGCTTGTAATTGCTATCTACAACCGGTAATTTCTCTATTTTATGAGCCTGCAGGATCATGCCTGCTTCGGCCAAACCAGTACTTTTTCCAGTGGTAATGATATTCTCCACGGTCATCACCTCTTCAATGACCCTGTCCATGTCCTGCTGGAATCTGAGGTCACGGTTGGTTACAATGCCAATCAACACTCCTTCATTATCCACAACGGGAATACCCCCGATCTTATACTCTTTCATCAGGTTCAGGGCATCACTGACGGTACCCTCTTTCTTAATGGTAATGGGTTCGTGTATCATGACACTCTCTGCCCTTTTGACCCTTCGTACCTGCCTGGTCTGCTCCTCCAACGGCATGTTTTTGTGAATGACTCCTATCCCTCCTTCACGGGCAATGGTAATGGCCAGTTTCTCTTCGGTAACTGTATCCATAGCAGCCGATACGATGGGCGTGTTCACCTGAATATTCCTGGTGAACTGAGATCTGATACTGACCTCCCTGGGAAGAACCTGGGAAAATGCGGGAAGGAGCAGTACATCATCAAAGGTCAATCCTTCTGCGGCGATTTTATCCTGGGCAAATGACATTGTATGATAATTTGGTTATTTTTAAATGTGGCAAAATTACAAAAAAAAAGCTTAGCAGATCGACAGGAAATTCAGCGGATTTTATTGGAGACCTGGGGCTTCGGTGAATTCCGTTCCCTGCAGGAGGAAATCATCCTTTCCATCCTCTCGGGAAAGGATACCCTGGCCCTGATGCCAACCGGTGGAGGGAAGTCACTTACCTTCCAGGTTCCGGCCCTTGCCATGGAGGGGATCTGCCTGGTGATTACCCCCCTGATTGCGCTGATGAAGGACCAGGTGGGTCAGTTGAACAGGCTTAAAATCAAGGCCATGGCCATTCACTCGGGCATGAGTTCATACGAGATTGATATAGCTCTGAATAACTGCGTTTATGGCGGGTATAAATTCCTTTATGTTTCGCCGGAGCGGCTTACCACCAGGTTGTTTCGTGCCCGGGTAAACGATATGAATGTGAACCTGCTGGCTGTTGATGAAGCCCATTGTATTTCCCAGTGGGGATATGACTTCAGGCCCTCCTACCTGGAGATCAGTAAACTCAGGGAGATTCTTGGTGAGGTCCCTGTTCTGGCTCTGACAGCAACGGCAACTTCTGAGGTATGTGAAGATATCCAGGATCGTCTGGGATTTCGCCAGAAGAACCTTTTTCAGAAAAGTTTTAACAGGGAGAACCTGGATTACCTGGTGGTGGCCGCCGAGGATAAGGCCAGAGAATTACTGTTGCAGATCAGCCAGATGGAGGGGTCCGGAATTGTATATACAAGGAGCCGGCAAAAATGCAGGGAACTTTCCCAGATGCTAAACGAAAATGAGCTACCTGCCAGCTACTATCATGCCGGATTGAAACAGGTTCTGAGAGACGAGAGGCAGCAACAGTGGATGAAGAACGAGTTCAGGGTGATGGTGGCCACCAATGCATTTGGAATGGGGATCGATAAATCCGATGTCCGTTTTGTGATCCATGTGGATCTGCCCGACGGACCAGAATCCTATTTCCAGGAGGCCGGACGGGCCGGGCGG
>JAYEOJ010000572.1:0-2016 GCA_034722835.1 Bacteroidota bacterium
GGCTTGGTATGTATATCCTATTTGAACAAGGAACAAGACAAAGCATTGGAGCAGGGAATCCACGTAGTAAAAGCATGCAAAGAATTGAATATTAAAACTTGGCAGTCTACATTACTTACAATAATTGGAGCGATACATTGGTATCGAAACAATAAATCAGAATCTGATAGTTACTGGGCTGAGGCTTCGAAAGTATCAAGAAGTATTTCTGAGAGACGAGAGGCAAATACTACACTGGGAATTGAAATGTGCAAGAAGGATCCATTCTGGATACCTCAATGAATCCTTCACAGTTTAGCATAAACTTTCTCTATCTTTGTACCACGCTTATTATACAAGCTTAGTGCAAATCTAAGAACAAGCCAAATCAAAACCTCCAACATTGAAACTGGTCGAAACAGACGAATTCATTAAGGCTGCCCGCTTTAAAAAAGGCAGGGGAGGTACCAGTGCGGCCAAGGTGCTGATGACTGTCCTGCGTATCAACAAGCTGAACAAGCTTTACGAAGAGATCAGTCACCACCGGGGCATGGACTTTATAGATGCTCTGATCGACAAGCTGCAACTGGAGTACGAAGTAAGCGAGGAGGAGCTGGCCAAGGTTCCCAAAGACGGGGCCTTTATCACCGTATCCAACCACCCCTTTGGAGGCATTGACGGGATGCTGCTGGTGAAGGTCCTTTCACAAGTAAGGCCCGATATCAAGGTCATGTCCAACTTTGTGCTCAACAAGATTGAACCGGTATCGGAGTATATGTTGCCAGTAAATCCCTTTGAACGGAGGAAAGATGCCAAATCCAGCCTGGGTGGGGTGAAGATGGCCCTGGAGCAGCTGCATGAGGGGGGTGTCCTGGGGATCTTCCCGGCAGGAGAGGTAAGCTCTTACAACGAGGACAACTTTGGCATCAGCGACCGGGAGTGGCAGTATCCGGCCATGAAAATGATCAAGAAGGCAGAAGTTCCGGTGGTCCCGGTGTATTTTCAGGGCTCCAATTCCCGGCTCTTTCATATTCTCGGACTGATCCACCCGACGCTGCGAACCGTGCGCCTTCCGGCCGAAGTATTCAATAAGAAGCATAAAAAGATAAGAATACGCATTGGCAACCCGGTAAGTGTAAAAGAGCAGGAAAGCTTTACAGATATCTCCACCTTTGGACGTTATCTGCGGGCTAAAACCTACTCCCTGGGTTCGGTGCTGGAGGTGAAGAAATTTTTCAGGCCCCGCATTAACAGGAACAAAAAGCTCGAAGCCATTGCCGATCCGGTGGCTCCCGGACTGATCCTGGATGAAATCAATAAGATCAGGGAAGAGTATACCCTCTTTACCAGCGATCAGTTTGATGTATTCTGCACCCCCAGTACGGAGATCCCGCAGATTATGCTGGAGCTGGGCAGGCTCAGGGAGATCACTTTTCGCGAAGTGGGCGAGGGGACCAACCACTCCATGGACCTGGATGAGTACGATCTCTACTACAACCAGCTCTTTGTCTGGGACAACCAGGAACATAAGATCGTGGGAGCTTACCGGGTGGGAAAAGGGGAGGAGATCCTCCGGCGCTATGGCGTGAAGGGATTCTACCTGCAGAGCCTGTTCCGGATGAACCGCCGCTTTCAGCCCACCCTGCGGCAGTCCCTGGAGCTGGGACGTTCCTTTATTATCAAGGAGTATCAACGCCGGCCCATGCCGCTTTTCCTGCTCTGGAAAGGGATCCTGTATTTCCTGTTGAAACACAGCGAGTACAGGTATCTGATCGGACCGGTCAGTATCAGTAATAACTTTTCACAGTTTTCGCGCGGACTCATCATGCAGTATATCCGGGAGCATCATTTCGACCGGAAGCTGGCACGCTATGTCAGGCCACGCACCCGTTACAATGTCCCGGGATTCAATGTGGACGAGGAGGTGATCCTGGAGAATACAGACGATCTGAATAAGTTCGACCGTTTTATCAAGGAGGTGGAGCCCAACGACTACACCATGCCCATCCTGCTCAAACGCTATTTAAAACTGAACGG
>JAYEOJ010000573.1:0-2014 GCA_034722835.1 Bacteroidota bacterium
AGGTATTTTTATGCGGATGGTTACGAGGACCGTCAGGCCAGCGGGGAGCAGCAGAAACAGCTTTCTAAAGAGTTTGTAAGACAGTGGCTCATCAGCAATGGTTTCCAGGGCAAAGAGGGACAGGTGGTGCCCAATATGCCCGATGCATTTGTGAAAGAGGTATCGGAACGATACATTGAGCTATACGAGAGCATTACCGGAGAGAAATTTGTGAAAGCTGACACCACTAGTATTGAAGAGCGGATCCTAAAGAATATCAATGATTTCATTACCAAATAATAGCTTGCTGCTATGTGTTCTGGTTCTTCTTCATCTGCAGGCATCGCTTGTGGCTCAGGAGACCGTCACGGTGGAAAGGAGCAATAACAAAGTGATCCTGGAGGGAACGGTTTACTACATTCATGTGGTAAAACCAGGAGAGACCCTCTATGCCATTTCAAGGGCCTATAATATTTCTCAAAAGGAGATTGCCATTGAGAATCCGGGAGCCATTTCAGGATTACAGATAGGTCAGTCGCTTAAGATTCCAGTGGATCCTAAACTGCAGGAAGAGATTGATACATCTGAACTTCCGGAACCGTGGGAGACGGGTAAATATCACACGGTATTGCCAGGAGAGACCCTCTATGGAATTTCCAGGTCCTATGATTTGAGAGAGGAGGATATTGAGCAGGCCAACCGGGGTGTTACTGCTGAGAACCTTCAGCCCGGACAACGTCTGCGAATTCCCGAAGTGGAGGGGACAGAAGAGGAGCATGCCTATAATGAAGAAGGCCTGGTCTATCATAAAGTAAAGAGGAAGGAGACACTCTACTCCATTGCGGACTATTACAATGTAAGCATTGATGAAATCAGGGCCATTAACCCGGAATTGGGCTGGGGTGGACCAAAAAAAGGACAAACACTCAGGATTCCTGCTCCCCAGCTTACCGATCAGTCACAGGATGTTGACGATGTGGATGTGGAGGATGAATCGATCTATGGAGATCCCTATGACCGGACCGACGAATATGATTATGATGAGTTCGATAACCGGCATGAAAATATCAATCGCACCTTCCGCGTAGCCTATTTTATTCCTTTTGATTTCAGGGAGATGGAGCCACTGGACTCCCTCATAAAGGATGTTGAATCTGTCAGCCGCAGAAACCGCATCATTGAACGTTACATGATGGAAGAGAAAAATCCGCAATCTGTGAATTTTCTGGAATTTTTTCAGGGAAGCTTGCTGGCTATCGATTCCATGAGGCAGGCAGGCATGAAACTGGATGTACGCTATTTCGATACCAGGAGGAGTGTTACACGGACCGGTACCATACTGTCAAATGATGAACTGGAAGATTTCGATCTGTTTATGGGTCCCTTCTATCCCTTCAATCTGGAGCTTGTTTCAGAGTTTGCCAGTGAGCATAGAATTCCGCTGGTTACTCCTTTCTATGATGAACTTGACCTGATCAGGAACAATCCCTACCTTTTCCAGTTGAGTCCCTCACTGGAAACGGGATACAGGGAGGCTGCCAAGCTGGTGGCAAGCAAACATAATTATAACATTATCTACATCAGGCAAATAGATTCCCTGGATATTGAAAAGCATGACTATTTTAAGCAGTTGATCTTTGATGGTTTCGACGACTACCATCCATCTGAGCCGATCGTATTTAAGGAGGTTGTACTATCCATGAGGCGAATAGTTTCACTTGAGGAAACAAATGAAATCATACACTCACTCTCAAAGGATAAGAAAAATCTTGTATTGGTGCCAACCAGCAATGTATCTTTAGCTAGTCCGATTGTCTCAACATTGAGATATCAGCTAAAGGACTATGAGATTGAAATTTTGGGTTCACCATATTGGATTGGACCAGACTTCTCAAGTATTAATTATGGAGATTATCATAAGCTTAATCTTGTGTTCTATAACTCTTTCTGGGTGGATTACCACGATCCTGTGGTGGAGGAGTTTATGGCGAAATACAGGAAGTATTATTACAATGAGCCAACTGTAATTACGAAG
>JAYEOJ010000574.1:0-8439 GCA_034722835.1 Bacteroidota bacterium
GGATGCACCCTGGAATTCCAGGAACAATGGATCCTGAATCCTGCCACCTCCTCCGTTTCAAAAAAGGTTGATGAATATAAGATTTCCTGTGAAGATAGCTCAGAACTTATACCTCCGGCAGAAGGTGAGATTCGCATAAAAAACATCAACTACGAGTTTTCATTCCTGGATCTCCAGGAGGAAGCGGTGCCCATGATCCGGGAAGAAAGGGTGCTAAAACTCCAGAAGGATTTCATTGATTTTATCAATGCCCTGCACCCCCTGCCCGATTTTTATGATCCGCCGGAACAATTGCTCTCTGTTTATTTTCACGAAGAGTGGATCGTTGACACCGATCATCAGGAGTTTCATAAACGGGTAAAAGGCGTCACCCCGGTTATCTGGCAACTGAGGCAAACAGCAGCTGGTGAGCCGGTTCTTGATGCCGCAACAGGATACCCGGTATATTACAAACTCCAGCTTGAGCGGATCGACCTCCGCCAACCATAAGCTCATCCTTTCATTTCACATTTAGTTTTAAATGATGCTTATATTGTAATCATAAAAAACCATATGTTCGTTTAGAAAAAATCGCATTTCAATGTCCAGGGGAACTCTTTCCAACACCTATTCTGAAAGAATCAAGCACTTTAGTGAAGCTGTCGGGCGTCAAACAAGACAGATCAACCTCATATCCCTGGCCAGGCTGATGGTCCTGGTAGCATTGATCTGGATGCTGGTGCTTGGGATCAAAACAGGCGCTGTCCTGTTCTATCTGCTTTCGGGTCTGATGCTGGTTCTGTTTCTCTCCCTGGTTAGCCTTTTTAACAGATCCAAGGGAGAACGGGAGCTACTCCGGCAACTGCTCTTACTCAACGAGAAGGAGCTGGCCTGCCTGGACCATGATTTTCACGATCTTCCCGATGGATCGGAACACGCGGATATCTCACATCCCTGGGCCCATGACCTGGACCTCTTTGGAAAGGGATCCCTGTTCCAGTACCTTAACCGAAGTTCCACACGAAAGGGCAGTCAGATACTGGCAGAGATGCTCACTACAGAGCCAGGTTCTGCAGAGTCCATCCTCAACCGGCAAAAAATCATAGACGATCTGAAAGACCGGATCGATTTCAGGCAGCATTTTACAGCCAGTGGAGAGCTGGTTAAAGAGAAACCCGGGGATCTCAAAGATATCGCCCGCTGGTTGGACAGCAGTGCCTATATCAGTAAGTATCCCTGGCTATTTTACCTGGCCCTGGGCATCAGTCTCCTGTCCCTGAGCCTTATGGCCTGGGTGATTATCGACAGCTCCCGCTTTTTGATCCTGCTCTACCCCCTCGCATTTAACATGACGGTACTCTCCCCCTTTCTGCTTCGAACACAGAAATACCATGAAGCCATCTCCAAAAAACATGATCTGCTTGAAGGCTATGCACGGCTTCTGAAACAGATTGCCCTAACTTCTTACACACATCCCGACCTGCAGGGCAGAAGCCTGAAAGCCCGGGAAGGAATGCAGAAAGTGATCCGCCTTTCAAAGCTCTTACATATTTTCGACCAGCGGCTCAATATGCTGTTTGGCAGCTTCTTGAATGGCTTCTTCCTCTTCGATTTCATTATGCTGTATCTGTTGGAGCGTTGGAAGCGAAAGAACCAGCAGGATATCCTGGAGTGGATCGAGATCACCGGTTGGTGCGATGCCATGATCAGCCTGTCCGGATTTGCCTGGAACCACCCTGAATTCAGCATGCCTGAGGTCCATGACAAGGAGGATGGCATGGAGATAAGCCAACTGGGGCACCCACTGATTCCCGATCAGAAAAGAGTTAACAATGACCTGCTGATCAACAGCGAAAAGGTGGTTGTGATCACCGGTGCCAACATGGCGGGGAAATCCACTTTTCTTCGATCCATGGGGGTCAACATGGTGCTGAGCTATGCCGGTTGTCCCGTCTGTGCCACCCGCTTCCGTTGCAGCTATATGGGACTTCATTCCAGCATGCGTACAGCCGATTCACTGAAGGATGAGGAATCCTATTTCCTGGCAGAGATCAAGAAACTGCAGTTGATTGTGCAGCAGATGGAGAGTGGGAAACCCATGCTGATACTGCTGGACGAGGTGCTTAAGGGGACCAATACCACCGATAAAAAACTGGGGTCGGTGGGATTGATACGCAAGTCCCTGAATTACCCGATCCGCTGCTTCATTGCCACCCACGATCTAAGCCTGGGAGAGCTTGAAAATAAACATGAGGGTCAGGTGGTCAACTATTGTTTTGAAAGTTATATCAAAGGTATGGAACTCAGCTTTGACTATACCATCCGCAGGGGGATTGCCACCAATATGAACGCCTCTTTCCTGATGAAAAAAATGGGGATCGTGGACTAAATTGCTGGAATGAACGAACAGAACAATCTACTTGCACCATCTGATACCATCTCTGTCACCGAACGGCTTATCACCGGCTTCTCGGATCTGGCCTGGGGCACTCCCCTGCTGATCCTGCTGCTGGGGGGCGGACTCTTTTTCCTGCTCTATTCCCGCATGCTCCCGTTCAGGTATTTCCGGCACGCCATAGCCATCTTGCTGGGCAGATATGATGATCCCAATGAACCCGGACAAATCAATCACTACCAGGCACTGTCCACCGCGCTGGCAGCCACTGTGGGAATGGGGAACATTACAGGAGTGGCCCTGGCTATTACCATGGGCGGACCGGGAGCCATCTTCTGGATGTGGGTGAGTGCCATTCTGGGAGTATGCACCAAGTATTTTACCTGCACCCTGGCCGTGATGTTCAGGGGACGCGACTCCACCGGGGAGCTGCAGGGCGGACCCATGTATGTGATTGTGGAGGGATTGGGACGGAACTGGAAACCCCTGGCCATCTTCTTTTCGCTCATGGGGATGGTTGGTGTTCTACCCATGTTCCAGGTCAACCAGCTGACCCAGGTAGTTCGGGATGTGGTGCTGATCCCCAACCAGGTAAATGCCGGATTTATCTCGGATCTGCTCTCCGGACTGGTAGTGATGCTCCTGGTGGGAGTGGTGATTTTCGGGGGCATCAAGCGGATCGGCAAGGTCACCGGGCGAATGGTTCCCATTATGGTGGCCCTCTATGTGGTACTGGTCCTCTACATTATTTTCTCCAACACCCGGAACATTCTTCCCAGTTTTACCCTGATCTTCAGGGATGCCTTTAGTGCCGAATCCGTACTGGGAGGAGCTCTGGGCGCCCTGGTCATCACCGGAGTCAGACGGGCGGCCTTCTCCAATGAAGCAGGCATCGGAACTGCCCCCATGGCACATGGTGCAGCCAAAACCAATGAGCCGGTACGGGAGGGACTGGTAGCCATGCTGGGACCGGTGGTCGATACCATTGTGGTATGCACCATGACCGCCCTGGCCCTGATCATGACCGGTGTCTGGAATGCAGGAGAATCGGATGGGATCACCATGACTGCCGATGCTTTTGAGCGGGCCATGCCGGGAATAGGCGCCTACCTGCTCACCATCTGCGTGTTTGTCTTTTCCCTTTCCACCATGCTCTCCTTCCCCTACTATGGCACCAAGTGTTTCTCGTTCATATTTGGAGCAAAACACAATTACATCTACAAATGGTTCTACCTGGTCACCATCCCCCTGGGTGCCACCGCCACCCTGGGTACCGTGGTAGGCATCTTCGACGGCGCCTATGCCCTGATGGCCTTCCCCACCATGATTTCGGCCCTGCTGCTCTCTCCCCATGTGCTCAGAGCTTCCAAAGACTATTTTAGAAGATTAGAAGAGAACCGACCCAATGGATAAGCTTCTAAATTGGCTCAAAGCCTATCAGATCATCCTGATCTTTGCTGTTACCAAACTGGTGGTACACCTTATCACCGCTACCAATTACGGCTTTCAGCGTGACGCCTACCTTTACCTTGCCCAGTCCCGCCACCTTGACTGGGGATTCTTCAGCACCCCTCCGCTGTTGGCATTTGTGACCCGGATACACACCTTTATCTGGGGAGATTCCCTGCTGGCGATAAGACTTCTTCCAGCCCTGGTAGGTGCTGTTAGTATTTTTATTGTTGGCTGGCTGATCAGGCAACTGAAAGGGGGTACCATGGCCCAGTTGATCGGACTCACTGCATACTTTGTCTCCCCTGCATTCCTTAGGCCAGCAGTCCTTTTACAACCAGTAATCTTCAACCACCTCTTCTGGTTACTGGCAGCCGTGGTGGTTTTTCAACTGGTGCGAAAGCAGGATCCGAAATTGCTGTTGTGGATGATCCCGGTTCTTGGACTGGGTTTGCTGGCCAAATACTCCATCATTTTCTATGGTTCAGCATTGCTGGTGGCCCTGCTTATCAGCAGGCACCGAAAAATGCTTTGGACATGGTATCTGCTTGTTGCCATTGTAGGCGGACTGCTGGTGATCCTGCCAAATCTGATCTGGCAATACCAGCATAACTGGCCTGTCATCTCGCACATGACAGAGCTGCAAGAGACTCAATTGGGGAATGTGCTGTTAAAAGATTTCCTTTTTGTCCAGGTATTAATGCACCTGCCTGCCTTACCAGTGTGGCTAGGGGGATTAATCTGGCTTATCTTTACCCGAGAGCACCGGAACTACAGGATCTTTGCATGGGCTTTCGCCCTTTCGCTGCTTTTGATCATCCTGCTGCGCGGTAAATCTTACTACACTGTTGCAGCCTACACTATCCTGGTGGTTTTTGGGGGCATTGCCTGGGAAAGATGGTCGCATCGCTCCTGTGGCATTGTAGCGTATATTGTCCTGGTGTTTATACTTCTAAACGGAATCTTTGTCCTTCCATTCAGTCTACCCATATACAAACCTGACCGCATGGTGGAGTATGACCGGAAACAAATTAAGCGGGGCCTGGATGTGATACTTAAATGGGAAGACGGAGAGGTACACGATCTGCCCCAGGACTATGCAGATATGGTGGGATGGGACGAATTAGGTGATAAGGTCTGGGCATTTTATGACACCCTGGCGGACTCTGTTAAAATCAACACACTGGTCTACGGAGAAAACTACGGTCACGCCGGGGCAGCCCTCTGTCACCAGCCCGATCGCTCCTATCCGGAAGTCTATAGCTTCAATGATGCATTTATGGAGTGGATCCCCAGATCGCCCGAAATGAAACATATGATCTATGTGGGATATTCGGACCGCATCCCACAATACTTCCGGAAGGTTGAGCTGGTAGGAAAAGTGGAACATCCCCACTTCAGGGAACGGGGACTGCCCATCTGGTTTGGGAGCCATCCCACTCCCAGGCTTTACGAAGACTGGGAAGAGAGCTGGAATGAGAGCAAAGGCCGGTTCATTCGAAATAGCGTTGAATGATCGATCACTTTAAGGGAGCAGCTTCCTGATGGCCCGCTGAAACTGTCTGAAGGAGGTGGGCCTGGCCAGGATGGTCCGTTCACCATCCAGCAGAAAAAGGGAAGGAGTCGCATAGATATTGTAATCAGCGCTTAGCTTTCCATGCCATCCAAGGGGATCGTGTACCGTAATCCAGGCAGGATTCAATTGCATATTCCTGTGCTCAAAATTAACAACTGAAGTATCAATGGAAATGGCCACCACTTCCAGGTCACAGATGTTTTCCGAAAGATACCAGTCATTCAGTTCAGGCATCAGCTTCTGGCATGCATCACAGGTGCTTGACCAGAACAGGACCAGCACATAAGCATGTTCAAGTTTCGAAAGCTGGTGATTCTTTCCCTCCGCATCGTGAATCACAAAGTCGGGTGCCTGCTGACCGGGTGTCATGCGCTTATACCCCTCCATCCTGGAGAGCACCAGTTCAACAACATCAGTTTCACAGGACTCATCCAGGTAGTTATCAGCAATATGTATCTGAACAGCCTCCATATCGAGCATCTCAAATCCATCCAGCAAAAAGCCCACCACAAAACTGCGAAGGTCCCCGTCACCTGATACATTCACCATAATCCAGTCCACCGCCTCTATAAAAGCCGCCTCCTGCTCCTCTTTTGTGAGCTCATAGTCTTGATAGAGGGAGAGGTAATCGATCAGTTTAAAGGTATAAACAGGCGCATAAAGTAAAGCCGGATCATCTATGGAAGCTTGGTTAAAAAAGCATTCCTTCAGGGTATCGATACGCTGAACATGTGATATTTCTCCTGGAATCATGGGTGCCCTGAAAGCATTCATGATCCGCACCGCATAGAGATCCGGATAGAGCTGCGTCATGGAATCCATAAAGCTCTCCCGTTCAATTTGCATGGCATCATAGCGCTCAACCACATCCTGATTTGCACCTTTCCGGTCTGGATAAAGCTGATTGTAAACCGATATAAGGCGGGCTTCATATTCCAGCTCAAACTCCATAAATTCCCTGTATACCTGGTTCTCAAGAGAATTCTCAAAATAAATCACCGGGACCATGTCTGTGGAGGATATAAACAGCTCCATATGTTCCCTGTTGAAGATAAACTCAACAAAGCGGTTCTGCATTCGAATGCTGTCCACCCGGTCCGCATAGATGATCCTGTAGATTCCAGGAGCCGTGTCTTCAGGAAGCATGAAATAGAAAAAACCGGATTTTGTATCCATGCTGTCAACCATCCTGAAACGATCACCGTAAAAGGACGCCAACAGTACCGGTCCCTCTTCACCATTCTCAATGGTGCCCTGTATCAGCCACGACTGGGCCTGGAGCATATGGAGTGTACCCAGCAGGAATCCTATTGTGATTACGATCTGTCTCATTTTGTAGGATCTCAGCATGAAAGTAATAAAATGAATAATAGTTTCTTCCAAAAATAACGGAGAGAACCAATTATTGGTCTAACTTGTTTCATTATTATGGAAGAAGAGCAAGGAAGTAATCCGACCTGGATAGAGGTAATCAGCAAATACAACAAACCTGATACAGAAAAAAGTATCTGGCAAATCATTAATTCCCTTGGGCCCTATATACTGCTGTGGATAGCCATGTACTTCAGCCTGGGTATTTCCTACCTGCTTACTCTGGGGCTCGCTGTTCTGGCTGCAGGATTTCTGGTCCGCATATTTATTATTTTCCATGATTGCGGTCACGGGTCATTTTTCCGGAGTAACAGAGCCAACCAGATCGTAGGAACCATCCTGGGCAGCCTGGTATTCACGCCCCATGACTACTGGCACAGTGAACATTCGATTCATCATAAAACTGTTGGCAACCTGGATAAAAGAGGCAGCGGCGATGTAAAGACCCTGACCGTAGAGGAATATGAAGAACTCCCTGCCGGGAAAAAGTTTTATTACCGACTGTACAGGAATCCAATCATTCTTTTTGTTTTTGCTCCCTTTATACTCTTTGTGATCTGGTTCCGTTTTCCCCGTAAATCCATGGGCAAGGCAGGACGAAGAAGCGTATATATAACAAACCTGATCATCTTGCTGGTTTGCACCCCACTCATTCTGCTGATGGGCTGGAAAGCCTTTCTGATGATCCAACTACCCGTAATCTATATTGCGACCGTTACCGGTGTTTGGCTTTTTTATGTGCAACACCAGTATGAAGATGTGATATGGACCCGGCAGGAAGAATGGGATTATAAAAAAATGGCACTGGAGGGAAGCTCATTCATGAAGTTCCCCAGGTTATTTCAGTGGTTCTCCGGAAACATAGGCTACCATCACATCCACCACCTCAGTCCCAAAATTCCAAATTACAAGCTGGAGAAATGTCATAAGGAAAATCAGATGTTTGGGACCATCAAAGCTGTCACCTTTGTCCCCAGTCTCCGCACCATGTCACTAAGGCTCTGGAATGAAAAGGCCGGCAGGCTCATTAGCTTCAGACAGTATAAAAAATTAGTTTCAGTTCCTTCTGCCTAATCCCCTGATTCCAAACATTTCTTACAAAGGTTCTTGAACTGATCATAAATTGTAGCGGATCCCGCTGTGAAGCAGAAAGGAGACTGGTATGGCATTCGCGAAAACCGGTTCAATCCTGAGTCCCAGTGGAACAACAAATCGATCACTTAACTCCCACTCGTAACCGGCACCCAGCAGGAATCCCAGTACCGTTCCGGTGCCATCATTAAAAATATGAACACCGGTACCGGCCTGAAGGTACAGGGCATTATTCATCAGCTTCTTAAAACTGATCCCAATATTAGTGGTCCATTCGGACCTCCAGCGGGTTCCTGAATAGTAACCATCTGAATATCTGTATTCCCAGTAATAGAGCCGGTTCTCCCCTATTTCTCCTACCAGAGTAAGGGTGGGTAAGAGCTCATATTCAGCTACTGCCTTGATAATGACCGCAATATGATCCCACTCTTCCAATGGACTCCAGCCAATGGCCTCTTCAATATCCACCGCGGTATACCCTGCTCCGGCCACCAGCCCGAATGATCTGAACTGGGCACTGGCCATTGAGAGGGCGATCAGTCCGATTAAAATAAATAGGAAGCGCTTCATGGCATAT
>JAYEOJ010000575.1:0-1997 GCA_034722835.1 Bacteroidota bacterium
CGATGGCAGGCGGCATTCCTTCCTTTAGGTTATGCAGGGGAGAAAAATCTTTGTATTGTTCCCCGATACGCTCATAGCCATACCCTCCCGGACCATTATCAAACACCGGGTTGAACAGCACCAGGGCATTTGGAATACAGGAAACTGAAAGATCCTCTCCTTCCTCATTAAATCCCTCGATCACAGCTGTGGCCACTGCCAGGTGTCCCCCTGCCGATCCGCCAGATGCAATGATTTTGTCCGGATCCACACCCAGTTCCTGTGCGTGAGCCCTGATATACCTGATGGCACTCTTGGCATCCTTCAGAGATTCAAAGGGGCTGGTTCCCTGTCTGCTCTTTACCCGGTAATCGGCCCTGAAACAGACCACGCCCATGGAAGCAAAATATTTGGCATGGGGGTCAAACTGCTCGATGGTACCCCCGTTCCAACCACCTCCAAAGAAAAAAACCATGGCCGGATAGCTTCCTGAAGGATGGTATGTGAGGGGATAATCGACCTGCATGTACAGGGAGCTTGAATCCACCCGTTTGTACAAGATTGAATCGGTACTTTGTGCCTGAAGGGAAGAAATGGTCAGGATCACTAACAAACTGCTTGTAAGAATCTTTTTCATTGCTCACCAACCTGATTGGCAATCCTTCTGCAAAACTCGGCATCCTCCGGATTGTGGTTCATGAGCCGTACTGTCTCCCCACGAGCATCCTCAATCCTGTACAATGTGGGAAGTTGTTCAGGGAGTTCACCGGAGATCACCCTCACGAACACCGATGCAGATAGCATGCATCCCAGTTCATTGGGATGACTCCCATCGGAGGTAAACAGATCCACCGAGGGGCGCAGATCCATGGCCAGTTCCCAGGCCGAACCCACCGGTACCCTGGTGGCCTCAGATTCCTCTGCTGCTTTCGCGTACATGGCATCAATCTCTGCCTGAAACTGGGGTACTTTTTCCCGTGCCCAGGTATTAAATAAATAGGGTCTGGCGCCATGACTCTGGATGTAATCACAAAACAGCTGTATATACTTCAGACTTGTATCGGGCGAACTCATGGCCGCCATACTAAAATCCTGAAGAACTACCACATCGAAATCCCCTTCGGCAATCATATTCCGGGTCTCCAACTCCCTTCCTCCTTTCCAGTGCTCCTTGAGAGAGGCTCCCCCAATCACCGATTTTTTGGTGATCAGCCTGGTGGAGGTTTCCTCAGAGATAATCGATACAATATGTGGCAGGTTATATCCATAGGTATAACTGTTTCCAACAAAGAAAACCTTCAATTCTTTTTGCTGGGCCAGCATTCCTGTTACAGTCAGAAACAGACCAGCTACAGTCAAGCGTATTAACCTCTTCATTCAATTCTGTGTTTTAGGTTTCAATATTCCTGTTAACGCCCCGGGGCCTCGTAAGCTGCCGACAGATCATCAATCACCACCACCCAGTCGGGACCGCCCATTCCCTCCTTGATCAGATTGCTCCAGTTGGAAAATTCAAACTCTCCATCATTGTCAACGATGCCCTGGGGAAAGGCGTATCCGCTAGTGGGATTGTACCACCATACCTTCAACCTGGTACCGGGAATCACACTGGTGTTGATCTTGAAACTTCTGTAATAAGGCAAATAGACCATGATATAACTGGCATCACTTCCACCAATAGAGCCATCGCGTGTGACCCGGATGTGATCTGAGGCATGGGATGGATTGTCCCCCGACAAAAGGCTCTGATCCGGAATCCTTGAAAGAAATGGTCTCGATTCCATCAATCTCCTCAGGTGTATCAGTTGCCCGGCACCCGGACTTTCCAGGGCCTCATCCCAACTCCTGTTTGGCCAGATCCGACTGCTTTCGTCGTCCCGGTTCATCTGCCAGATGTTGTTGTTTCCATAGGTATGACCAAAGGCTCCGGCAAATACGGACCAGTAGGCCTGTTTCCTGATCTCATAATCATCGTGCCTTGGATTGGCAGGATTAAACCAGATTCCAATCTCTTCGTA
>JAYEOJ010000576.1:0-1777 GCA_034722835.1 Bacteroidota bacterium
CACAATATCAAACAGTTCGTTGGAAGAAAGCCAGAGATTCAGATCCTTCATTTTTCCGAGGAAGTCTTTGAAATCAACCAGGCTGGTGAGGGCCTCTTCCTTCACCGGATTAAACATAAGATCCAGGGTTCCGGTAAAATAGGAGGTTTCAAATTCATCGCCATCGGGTGATCCCAGTACAATCATTTGTTTGCTGTTCCAGGCAATGATGCCTTCATCGTCAGGCTGAATCCAGGTATACACCTCATTGCTTTCGAACTCTTCACTGATATCCTCTTTGATTTTGGAAAGGGTAGCTTCAAATTTCTTTACATCTTTCATACCGCATACCACACCTATGACTGGTGCCTGCTCCTCCATGGTGACGAAAACATAGGCATATTCATTCATCATAAGCCCTGTACTAAGCGGATTATCAAGGATTTGTTTCCAGATCTCATCTTTTACCTTTTCCTTGATGGATTCAAAAGTGTTGATCTGACTTTTGGTATGAACCTGTATGGGATTAATGGAGACCACTGCAATGGCGTCGTCCGGGATGCTGTTTACGAAGTCAGGAACCTTCTTAGAACAGGAAGACAGAGCCAGCACGGCAGCCCATATGAATACTATGGATAATCTTTTCATGAAAATTCTTTTTGAACTGTTTGCAGCATTAAATATACAACATTAATGATACGAGTAATAGATTATCCGGGGAAGCTTTCTTATATCGTTTTATGAGATTCTTGTTTTCAGAAGTAGTAGCGAATACCGATACCTCCTCCAAAATAAAAATCCGTACCTGGAAGCAGGGCCAATCCAGGTACAATCTCGGCAAATATTTCCAGCGGAGCACTTTCAAAATGGTATGCCATACCCAGGGGTACTCGTATACCAAGTCCCATATCAGAAGCGAAATCCATATAGGCACCCAGTCCGAAATAGACAGGAAGCGCACCTTCGCTTACATCAATCAGGTCAAAATTATGTACGAGGAAGTCCGTATGAATATGGAAGAATCCTGAACCGGCAAAGGACCAGGCCAAAGCTCCGTCAATGGCTGTTTTCTGACTGGTCCACACCTTGGCACTCAGTCCGGTTGGTTCCCCGAAAATAGCTCCAAGTCCAAATCCATCGTTCTGTGCAAAGAGGCCCAGGGAAAAAGTAGAAACAATTAATACAAGAAGTAGTTTTTTCATAATATTCAGGTTGATCAGTTATTTATTGGAACGTAAAATTAGTATTAAACATTCTTAATTTCCTACTAAATAACGATGAATCTCAGTAATTGTTCTGCAGGAAGATATTTTACCAGGTCCTGTCCTTCAGATATTCATCCAGGTCCGCTTTTGACATGGGCAATTCATTGGGATTGTTCTCCACCCATTCCAGAAAGGCAGTTTTGATTTCGTCGCTCCACCGGCCGTCAATTTGCCCGGGGGTATAGACCCCCTTCTTCAGCATTTCGTGTCCAAACATATCACGCAGCATGATAAATTCTGCACGTTCCACAACCTCTTCGGCCAGGTGTGCCGGAATAAAAAGAACTCCGGTCTTTTTAGCCAGAACCACATCTCCGGGAAACACGGTGGCCCTGCCTATCCGGATGGGGACATTAATACCCATCAGCATACTCTCTGTCAGATAGGAGGGATCGAATCCCTTGACAAAGGCATTAAATCCTTCGATATGGGACAGACCCTCCATATCACGTGATCCTCCGTCAAAGACCACCCCATTTCCCGAATTGGTATAGATGGCGTTACCCAGGTTATCCCCGATCAGTGTCCCATCC
>JAYEOJ010000576.1:1787-8391 GCA_034722835.1 Bacteroidota bacterium
ACAACTTTCCCGAATCCATCGGCCACATACACATCTCCCTTTTGAAGCGCGTCGATGGGCCAGGAATTCATGGCTCCCATACGTCCCAGCTCCTGCCCTTTTTTTGTTAGACGATCCATCACTTCATGCCTGTTTGGCATATACTTGGCGGTCAGCGCCCTTCCAACTACAGGCTCATCGTCATGAAGAATAACCCAGTTGCCTTCGAACTGGGTGTGGTATCCTTTGGAACGAAGTACTCCCCAGGCCTCTTCAATGGAGACCTTGCGCATTCTTTCCAGGACCTCATCAGCTACCCTGGGCCTGCCATCTTCGAAGCGCTCCCCGCTCCATTCACTGGTATAATAGATCAGCTCATCAGGAGTATTGAAGAATTGAGCGTTGGAACTCAGAGCTATGCCCAGGAGGATGGCTGTTGTTAAAATGAATGACTTTTTCATGGTATGGATGTTAATAGGTTAGTATGTTAATAGCTTAGTACGTTATCAGGTTAATGGCTTAGTGGTTAATGGGATTCAGGTTCCGGATCTGAATTCTCAGATTTACGGCGCCACCAGGTGGCCAGGGAACTTCCGGTAATATTCATCATGGGCCCGAATACAGCAGGTGCAAGGCCGATGGTGGCAACCCTACCCATCTCCAGCGCAATCCCCGAGGCCAGGCCACCGTTCTGCATCCCAACTTCCAGTGCAATGGTACGGCACGATTTCTCATCCATCCGGGCCAGTTTGCAGATCCAGTATCCCAGGAAATAACCGGCCGAGTTGTGCAGCAGACAGGCCAGGATCAGCAACAGGCCGATATCCAGCAGGCTGTCGCGTCCTGCAGCTGTAATGACCACGATAATCACACCGATTCCGGCCATGGATAAAAAGGCCATGATCTTATCAAGTGCAACTTTTTTTCCACCTGCCAACCTGGTGAACAGAAATGCAGCAACAATGGGCAGGATGAAGAACCAGGCCACATCTTTCCCGAATTGCAGGAATGCTGCACCCACTTCCAGGTCAGAGGTCTGGAACAGGATCAGGTTCTTTCCGGCAATGATTAAAAGGTAAACCACTCCCTGGGTGATCTTGCTTTTGAGCTCTTCCTTGCCGTAGGCCATGGCATTGAACATCAGACCTGCCACAATGGGAAGGATCACAATATTGGTAATGCTCAGCATCATCCCCCAGAAATCAATGGGAACAAATTGTCCGGCCAGAAGCTTCATCAGGGATGGGGTGATCAGGGGTGCCAGCATGGTGGCTACTGCAGTCAGGGTAACAGAAAGGGCCAGGTTGGCTTTGGCAATAAAGGACATCACATTGGAAGCCAGTCCGCTGGGGGAAGAACCCACCAGGATGATCCCTGCAGCTATCTCTGGAGGAAAGCCAAAGCTGGTGGCAATGGTAAAACCGATGATGGGCATGATGGTAAACTGGCAAACCAGTCCAAGCAGAACCCCTTTGGGCATTTTCACCACGCCGGCAAAGTCCCGGAAACTCATCTGAGATCCCATTCCGAACATAATGATCTGGAGCAGAGGTACAATGGTAGCTTTCAGTTCAAAATCTCCCCATTTGATAAAAAGTCCGGGATAGAACATGGAGATGCTGACCGCGGCAAAGATCATGATGGTATAGGAGAATCCCTTGGAGATGGGATTTCCCCGGACACCAAAAGCGAGCAGGATGAAAAATGCGATTAACAGGGGGCCGGTAAGAGCTTTGCTGTGCGAAAGGACTGCCACCAGGAACAGGACCAGTAAGAGGCCTGATATCCCCAGTAAAATTTTGTAAAGATTCTTTTTCTTCATAGATGAGCAGGGAAGATATAAAGTATTTTAATAATTTGTATGCTAATACCATCAGAAAGCTGCTATGAAATCAAATAATAATCGCAGATCATTCCTGAAAAAGGCCGGATTGGGCGGACTGGGCCTTGGAATGCTTATGCATGCCTCCGCTGAGGAGCAGATCGAATACCTGACCCAGAATGTGAGTCGCTATTCAGGACCAGCCGACCTGAAGATTACCGATATGCGCATTGCACAGGTGGGCAACGTACCCATCGTCAAGATCTATACCAACCAGGGTGTATATGGACTGGGTGATGTTCGCGACGGGGCTGATAAACGCTATGCCCTGATGCTGAAGAGCCGGATCCTGGGAGAGAATCCCTGCAATGTGGAGCGGATCTTTAAAATCATCAAGCAGTTTGGGGATCATGGCCGGCAGGGGGGTGGCGTTTCTGGTGTGGAGATGGCCCTTTGGGACCTGACCGGAAAGGTCTACAATGTACCCCTGTATCAGCTGCTGGGGGGAAAGTACCGCGACAGGGTACGCATTTATGTGGATACCCCTACGGTGAAGGATCCGGAGGGATTTGCCAAAAAGATGAAGGGTCGCATTGATCAGGGATTTACCATTATGAAAATGGATATTGGGATCGGACTGATTAAGGAGATTCCCGGCACTCTTACCAATACGGAGCACTGGGATAAGATGCGGGGATGGGAACAGACCAAAGGAAGTTATGGTCTGACCATGCATCCCTTTACCAGGGTTCAGATCACCGAAAAGGGGATCGGGGAGATGGTAAAATACCTGGCAGCCATGCGGGAGCAGGTGGGCTGGGAGGTGCCTGTGGCCATAGATCACCTTGGACATATGGGACTCAACAGCATGATCAGACTTGGGAAAGCATTTGAACCCTATAATATTGCATGGCTGGAGGACCTGATTCCCTGGCAGTATGCCGATCAGTGGAAAGAGATATCCAGAGCCATCGATGTACCCACCCTGACCGGTGAAGATATCTACCTGAAGGAAGGCTTCAGGGAACTCATTGAAAAGCGTGCAGTGGATATGGTACATCCCGATCCGGTATCGGCCGGAGGCTACCTGGAAACCAAGCGAATTGGTGACTTTGCCGAGGAGCACGGAATAGCCATGGCCCTGCACCATGCTTCCTCTCCCGTCTCTTTTATGGGCTGCGTTCATACGGCAGCTGCCACGGAAAACTTTGTGGCACTGGAACACCACTCGGTGGATAAGACCTGGTGGGAAGACCTGGTGACCGGACTAGAAAAGCCCATGGTACAGGATGGTTATGTAAGGGTGCCTGAAAAGCCCGGTGTTGGCCTGGAGCTGAATGAGGAAGTGGTTAAAGAGCACCTGAAAAAGGGAGAGGAACTGTTCGCACCCACAGAGGAATGGAATGCCAGGCAATCCTGGGACCGGCAGTGGAGTTAAACATAAGCCAAACGAAAAAGCCATGAAACAACTTTTAGTATTCTGTTTAGCCGGTCTGATGATGGCCTGCACTTCCGATAAATCAATGAATCGGGGACCGCTTGTTCCCAGTCAACTTAGCTGCGAATACCTTAGAAATCCTTCTGTGGTAGATGAAGCACAACCCCGCCTTGCCTGGATCAATCTGGCAGGGAAGGGAGAACGGGGCCAGAAACAGACCGCCTGGCAGGTACGGGTTGCCAGTTCCCGCAAACAGCTTGATCAACCGGATCTCTGGGATAGCGAAATGCAACTTTCCAGCCAGTCGACCCGTGTCAAATATCAGGGTACACTGCTTAAATCGCGACAGGAGTGCTGGTGGCAGGTACGGGTGTGGGACCGGGATGGGATTGTTTCGGATTGGAGCGAACCGGGAATGTGGCGAATGGGTTTACTTGATCCGGACGATTGGAAAGCGGACTGGATCGGAGCTCCCTGGCAGGGTGAAGAGGCGCTTCCCCGACCAGGCAGGTCCAATGCAGTACCAGAAGATCTGGGTCCGCCGGCTCCAATGTTCAGGAAAGACTTCCGGGTGGAAAAACGGATTAAGAGCGCGGTGGCTTTTGTAACCGGACTGGGATATTTTGAATTGTGGCTCAACGGGGAAAAGGTGGGCGATGATGTGCTGGTGCCCAACCAGACCAATTACGGGAAGCGGCCTAATCTTAAAGATGCCCTGATCGCCTTGCCGGACGACTTCACGGAATATAAAGTGATGTATCTTGCTTATGATGTGAAGGATCAGCTTGATCGTGGAAAGAATACCATCGGAGGCATTGTGGGAAATGGATTTTATAATCCGGCGAAATCCTGGACGGAAGGATATGGAACCCCCAGGTTCCTGTGTCAGTTACACATTACCTATAATGATGGAACGGAAAAAGTAATAGCAAGTGATGCTACCTGGACCGTCTCCAGGAGCCCCATCCTGATGAATATGGTCTATTATGGCGAGGACTATGACGCCAGGCTGGAGCAGGAGGATTGGTGTCAGCCTGGATTTGACGATTCGCAATGGGAAGCAGCTGTGATCAAGCGTTCACCCGAAGGGAAAATGGTAGCCCACACAGCTTATCCCGACAGGGTAATTGAACGCCTGGAGCCGGTTTCCATTGAGAAGCTTGGAGAAGGACACTATCTGGTTGATTTTGGTGTGGAGATCTCGGGATGGATCCGGATCAACAATGTGGAAGCGCCCAGCGGCCATAAGGTTGAGATACACCCGATCGCAAATCTAAACTCAGGCGATAATTCATATATCTTCAGGGGAGAGGGGCCTGAATCTTATGCTCCGCGATTCAATTGGTTTGTATTCAGTAAAGCAGAGATTACCAACTGGCCGGGTGATTTGGAAACGGAAGATCTTATTGCTGAGGCTGTGAATACCTTCATTGAACCAACGGCTACTTTTGAGACTTCCAATGGGCTGTTTAATGAGATCAATGAAATATGGCGAAGGAGTCAGGTCGATAATATGCATGGTGGACTGGCCAGTGATTGTCCCCATCGCGAACGTTCGGGGTATACGGGCGATGGCCAGATTGCCTGTAATACGGTACTGCATAATTATGATGCTACCAACTTTTACCAGAAGTGGATCGGGGATATGCGCGGGGCACAGATCCAGGAGACAGGTTATGTACCCAACGGAGCCCCCTGGCAACCGGGCTGCGGGGGAGGACCGGCCTGGGGAGCAGCCATCTGCGTGATGCCGTGGGAGTATTATGTTCAGTATGGTTCCAGGGATATGCTGGAAGATAACTACCAGGCCATGAAAGGGTATGTACGCTATCTGCTCACCTGGACCGGAAAGGATGGAATCATGCATTCCAAACGGACCGGCAATGACGGGTCCATTGTGAAATGGTATAACCTGGGAGACTGGCTGCCACCCGGGGAGCTGATTCCCGATGAGATGGTACACACCTTTGTTCTCTGGTATTGTGCCCATATCACTTCCAGAACAGCCGGGGTGCTTGGAAATGAAGATGAGGCTGCAGAGTACAGCTTACTGGCAGAGGATACCAGGCAGGCATTTCAGAAGCGGTTTTTTAATGCAGCAGCAGGGAGCTATGGTGATGCCGGTGGAAATATACTGGCCCTGAAAATGCAGGTTCCGGAAGAGCAGTACGATACGGTGGTGGCTGCCCTGAAGGCCGGAATCAAGAAGAATGGTGGACACATTGACACGGGTATTCTCGGCACACGCTTCTTTTTTGAAATGCTGGCGGATCATGGAATGAATGACCTGGCGTATGAGGCCATGAATAAGCGGACGGAGCCTTCATTCGGGCACTGGATCGAATTGGGTTCTACGACCACCCGGGAAAACTGGAACGAGAATGGTTCACACAATCATCCCATGTTCGGGGGCGGACTGGTCTGGTTTTACCGGAACCTGGCAGGGATGCAGGCCGATCCCATGGAACCGGGTTACCGGCATATCATCTTTAAGCCTCAGCCTGTGGAGGAACTGGAATATGTCACCTACAGCAACAACACTCCCCATGGAGAGGGAGGCATCACCTGGAGGAATGAAGAAGGAGCATTTGTGATGGAGATTACCGTTCCGGTAAGCTCTCACGCCACGGTGCACGTTCCTGCTACAGAGCTTTCTCAGGTCACAGAAGGTGGTGCAGCAACAGAACATTCCACTGAGGTCCTGTTTAAAGAGATGAAGGATGGCCATGCACTGTTTGCAGTTGAAAGCGGGATCTACCGGTTCCGGGTCAGCCAGTAAGCTGTCATTAAAACAAAGCTTCATGGAGATAAGCACCGAGCGACTGCTCTTACGGGTGCTGAAGGATAATTATCATTACGCCATTGTGGAAGATGATCCCAGGGACTATTAGCTGAGAGGGTGCATTTTCTTTAATCCAGTTCCCGGTGCCAGAGCGTAACCCTCACATTCTGGCTTTCGCGCAGATGTTCCGCCAGTCGCTCGGCACAATAAACCGACCGGTGCTGACCTCCCGTGCATCCGTAATTGACCCGCAGGTGGGTGAAATTGCGTTCCTCATACTTATCCGCCGACATATCGACCAGGGAAAAGGTGTTGCTTAAAAATTCATTCACATCGCTCTGCTGCTCCAGGAATTCCATCACCGGGGTATCCTTGCCGTTCAGTTCCTTCAGGTGGTCGACACGATGCGGATTGGTAATGACACGACAATCGAAGACGTATCCTCCACCATGTCCGTTGGGGTCCTCGGGGATCCCGTGTTTGTAACTGAAGCTGTTAATGTTGACGGTCAGGGTCGATTTCCTTCCCTCTTTATCTTTAAATCTCTTTAATTTCGGAGCTTTCAGCAACTCTTTATACACCT
>JAYEOJ010000577.1:0-1992 GCA_034722835.1 Bacteroidota bacterium
ATATCTAAATGATAGCCCCCTTCCAGCACAGCAAAAATGCGATCAAAGGATTGTCCGAGTTTTTTCCCGCACATATAAAATCCATCCAGCGTATAATTCAAACCCAGCAATCTGTCTTCCACATAGCCATCAAATCCGGCTGAGACCCCTACCACATCAGGTTTGAATTCCCCGGCCCTGAAGATGGCAGCATCTACTGCTTCCAGTAGTTCTTTATCGCCTGAACCTTCAGAAAGGGGGAAATTCATGGTATATCCCATACCCTCTCCGGCCCCGGTCTCATGCTGATCTCCTGTACCCGGATAAGCATATTGCTGATGTATTGAACAGAAAAGGACCTGACCGGACCGATAGAAAATCTCCTGTGTCCCATCCCCGTGATGGCCATCAATATCAAGGATAAAAACCCTTTTCCCTTCCTGTACCAACTTCTGAGCTGCAATGGCAATATTATTAAACAGGCAGAAGCCATCTGCTCTTTCCGGTTAGGCATGGTGACCCGGGGGACGAACCACCGCAAAATCATTCCCTTCTGCTGCCATGACAGCTAGGCCTACCGCCGAACAGGCTGCCTGATAACTTTCAGGCGAGAGGTATACTTCCGCCAGGACCTGGTGATTCATACAGGCATCACGCACCATTTTCAGATAAGACTCGCTGTGGACCAGGCTGATAAACTCCTCTCCGTTGCTGTCAACCTCCTTAACAGAAGAGGGAAATTCTTCGATCCTGTAACTGCCTTCAACCAGACTATCGCTGTTATGCTGCAGGAACTTGCTGTTAAATAGTATTTTCATTCACAGATAAAATCTTCTTCAAAGGTCCGAAGAAATACAACCCCGGTCAAGACTATATGCAATTTCGAAGGATTTACCTGAGAAACATTATATTGTAAAATGATAAAAGCTAAAAGAGAGAGACTCTATAGAGATGTGGACTTCCTGTGTGCTATCAGACCGTACAGAAATTACAAGAACCTGGATTCCCTGGAAAAGGCCAGTAGCTATATATCGGGTGAGTTTGCCAGTCATGGCTATAAGCCCGTGGAGCAGCTTTGGGAAGCGGAGGGCAACGAGTACAAAAATATCATTGCATCCTACCGGGAAGAGAAAGAACGGCGCTTGATCGTAGGTGCCCACTATGATGTGGCCGGCGATCAGGAAGGTGCGGACGACAATGCCAGTGCAGTGGCCGGACTGCTTGAAACGGCAAGGCTCGTATCAGAAAACCAGCCTGCTTTGGATTACGGTATTGATTTCGTTGCCTACAACCTGGAAGAGGTCCCCTTCTTTACTACAGAAAAGATGGGGAGTTTCATTCATGCAAAGTCTCTTTATGAGTCAGGTGTGAATGTGAGGGGCATGATCTGTTACGAGATGATCGGCTACTTCTCGGACGAACCTGGCTCCCAGAAGTTTCCTTCAGAAGAAGTGGCTCGAATGTACCCGGATACCGGTAATTACATTGTCGTGGTTGGGATCGAAAAATGCCGGGAGTTCAATGCCCGGTTTTTTGGCTTAATGACAGAGTGTGCTGAGATCGCCGTAGAAAGAATTGATTTTCCTGATTCGAACGAACTTGCAGCCAGATCGGATCAGAGAAATTACTGGACATTTGGGTACGATGCCCTGATGATCAACGATACCTCATTTATGAGAAATCCCAATTACCACCTGGCGTCGGATACCATTGACACCCTCGATTTTGATAAGATGACCGGAGTGGTAAGCAGTTGTTATCATGCCATTACCAATTTAGATCCATGAGACTTTTCGGACCCTACCATTGGGCAGCTACTCTGATACTGGCCCTGCTTCTTTTTTCCTGTGAGAGAGAAGAGCCGGATAACAGAACTCTGGAAGAGAAGTTAAATGATCTTCCTGGCGTCACGGCTGTTTCCATCGATCCTGTGTACGGGTACCCGGAACAGTTCCGGCTTGAAATCACCCAGGCCGCGGATCATAATCATCCCGGGGGACCTACTTTCGTACA
>JAYEOJ010000578.1:0-1986 GCA_034722835.1 Bacteroidota bacterium
TCCTCCTTCGGTGGAGTACATGATGATGTTCTTCCCCGTATCACGGTTCAACAGTACACTCATGTAAAACTCCTGGGGTTCGCTCTCCCCCGGATAGAAAATTCCCTGCTCCACAAGCACTTTTCTTACCTTTTTCCCCTCGGGTCCGGTCTGATGGGTTACCAGGGTCATTCCCAGAATATCCCGGGCGTGTGCCTTTACCTCATCCAGAGATTTGGCAATTTTAACGCCCCCACCCTTGCCGCGTCCACCGGCATGAATCTGTGCCTTCACGGCCCAGGTTGTAGCACCGGTTTCGGTCTGGATCTTTCGTGCGGCCCTTTCCGCTTCATCTGGTGTAGTGGCTACTGCACCGGAGGGTATGGATACGCCAAACTGCTTAAGAATCTGTTTTCCCTGGTATTCATGGATATTCATGAGATAGCTTATTAGTTAGTGCTTATTTGTTTTCTTGTAACACAAATTTAGTAAATAGAAAGATAGGAAAAAGTTATAATTTCGTCTAAGAAATTTTACTTATGAGGAAGCTGTCAAATGAAGAGCTGGAAAGGCTTTCAGTGGAGGAGTTTAAGAGGATTGATAAGGTCCCACTTATGGTTGTACTGGACAATGTAAGGAGCCTGAATAACATTGGCTCTGTGTTCAGAACGGCCGATGCATTCCGGCTGGAAGGGATTTATCTATGTGGAATCACAGCCACCCCTCCTCACAGGGAGATCCATAAAACAGCCCTTGGAGCAACGGAATCGGTCTACTGGGAGTACAGGGAGGAAACGAAAGATGCCATTGCAGAATTAAAGGAGAAGGGTTACCTGATCTGCTCTGTGGAGCAAACAGAAGCTGCAGTTATGCTGGACCAGGTTCAGCTTTCGGAGAATCAGAAGTATGCACTTGTGTTCGGACATGAAATAAGGGGCGTGGATCAGCAGGTGGTGGATATGAGCGATCAGTGCATCGAAATTCCACAATACGGGACCAAACACTCCCTGAATATATCTGTGGCTGCCGGAATCGTCATCTGGGAGCTATTCCGCCGCCGGGGATAACAAAAAAGAGGCCATCTCTTTTGAGACAGCCCCCTTAGTATGATTGTGTTTTTAATCTCTTACTCTACGATTGCTTTGAATTCGGCAGTTTCGAAAAGTTTCGCGAATTCAAGATCCTTCTTAGCAAGGTCTTTGACGTACTGTGCGGAACCGCAATTTTCAACAGCCAGCTGCAGATTTTCAAGAGCAGCTTCGGGCTTGTCCTGTCCGGCAGCAATTACAGCGCGCAGGTAGTATCCCATGCCAGCTTTCATTTCCAGGTTGGCAGCCATTCTCCAGGCTCCTTCGCTATCACCTTTCAGATACTTGGCAAGTGCTGCATTGAAAGACGGATCGCTACCGAAGTAGTTCAGGGCGGTGTCATATTCCCCTTCCATGATGCTTATAATACCGAGATTGTAATTCACATCGGATCCGGCTCCCATGGAAGCAGTGAAAGCTTCTTTAGCAGCATCAACATCACCATTCTTCAGAGCAATGGCTCCAATATTGTTATTGATGATATCGTGATCCTTAAGCGCCTTGGCAGCATCGAATGCAGCAGCAGCTTCTTCCAGTTTGCCCATCCAGTAGAGAACAACACCCTTGTTGTTATGTGCGCGGAGGCACTTGGGAGCAACTTTTGTAGCTTTTGTATAAACAGCCAGTTTGGTCTCTTTGTCTTTCACCAGGGTAGCTGTATAGAGCAGCTCTTCCAGAACCAGGGTATCGGGATTGTTAGCCCAAAGGTCAGCCAATTCCTCATCGCTCCAGCCAATTTTATCCATGTTTACAGTGAACTTGGACCTTCTCAGTTGTGGAAGAATTTCTTCTGCGATTACTTCGAAAGCAGCTGTCAGGTTCTTGATCTCCTGCTCACGCACAACTGGATCGGAGTGCATACTCAGAACCCTGAGGATCATCTCCTTGTCCTGGATATCGGAGGCTTCCATAAGCTTCT